>JAMWDC010000179.1 GCA_023819025.1 Candidatus Omnitrophota bacterium
CCTTGGTGGGGAGGGTGAGGGAGGGTGTGACGAATCGCTATGCCCCCACCTTAAGTGAGGAGGAATCCTATTCTGTGAAAACTGGAGCAATTCATTTATATTGGCCATCACGAATCCGTCCTGGGATTTTTACCTTAGTTTTTTAGGCCATGAGACGATAACCGTAAAACCATTGACATGATCCGACCGAAACATAATCGACAAACAAGATACAGCCTGACCATCCTTCTTGTGCTAGGGCTTTTGAATCCTCAAGGACCAGTTCTGGCAGTAACGACAGCCACGAGCCATTCCCAACGCTTGGGATCTTCAGGCCGCTGCCTCGAGATTCCTTACTTCACGGGGACACTAAAAGGGGATCACGAGCTTGCTCCGTTTTCTAGACATAAACGATCGGCCGATGTTCCTGTCGCCATTGTTTTTTCTGCCCATGGTACGGCTGCGGATGCCCAATGGACGGGAACCCAAATTCGGCGCTTTCTTAAGCATGATGAATTACGCACGGCCGTGATATGGATTGAACACGCCAATCCCGTAGGGCTGCCCCAAACGATCCGTGAGTTGGAGGACCGTTTGGGGGATAGACATCGTCCGGAATGGAATTGGATCGAACAGTTCAGCAGCGATCGGTTATCTCTGGATGCCTCGCGTGCACTCCGGGCGATCTTTGATCAGGCCAAACAAGAGGAGGGGGATTCGCTCCGGTATTTTTTTGATTCGGAGGATTCCTTCTCAAAAGGGTTACGGGAGGAAATCAAAAGTTTAAACAATCGAGGTTATTCCGTCCAAGTTAAAATCGAGGAGGCGAGTTTCAAATCTTATCTTGATTTTTTAAGGCGGGACGCTATGAGTTTGCTTGCCTCATACTGGGCAAGCCGGCGGGATGAAAAAAAATCTCTGGCGAGTTTAGCATTTGGGTATCGCTGGTTTTCAGAATCGCTGGAGGACCGCGATCAAACCTTGGCTTTTGCAATTCGGCGGGAGTGCCTGAAGAATCCGAATGCCATTCATATTGTTTGCCGCGGATTGGCTCATATCGGCACTCTGAGCCGTTCTTTAACGAGTCAGGGACTCTCTCATCGTTATGTGGTGCAGGCAGACGCGGCGGACAGGATGGCATCGGACCTCCGCCGATATGTGCTTCGATATCACGAACTGCCTTCTTTCGAAAATCCTTCGGGCCGTTTTCTGATTTTCAGGCGTTGGACCGAAATCATGAAGGCCGCGGCCGTTTAAAAGATCCTCATTTCAGTTCATCCTTTCTTTGGTAAAATAGAGCTCCAAAGGATGTTCTTACCGGGATTATCCAAAGGAGGCACTGCCACGATGGAAGAAAAGTCGAAGAAGAAATCCGGGCCGTACCGGTTAAGTTCCGTACTGATTTATATCGGTTTAATGGGCTCGTTTCTGACTTACTTTCAACCGGTGCTCACCATCAAAATGCCTGCCCTGGAAATTAAAAGCTGGAGTGTCCATGATATCGTCAAAACAGTTTCCCGCTATTCGTTTCAGCGTAAAAAACCGGAGAAGGGGCAAATTGATTTCTTCGATGTTGTCCGAGATCTTGCGCAGAGCGGTTCCAAGAAAAATGATTTGACCAAAACCTCGGCCGGCGTCCTTGTGGGCCTAACGGTTCCGGTCGCGTTGGTTTTGGCGTACCTTTTTATTCTTTTGAGTTTTCTTTTCGTGCCTTTAAGGATACGGTTTCCTTTGGTATTGAGCTCGGGGCTTGCCGCGTTTTTATCAGGCTATGTCATTATGGGGTTAAAATTTCTTTCCGCGATGGCTCAGGAAAAATTCAGCACGGCATTGGATGGTACTCATGCCCGCGCGCTGTCGGCCCTGACGCGCTATTTTGCACAGGAGGTGAGCGTTCAGCCCGAAAAGGGAATCTTTTTAATCGTCAGCCTGACCTCAGCCATTTTTTTAGTCAGCCTCTTCCGGCCGAAAAAATCCTGAGGCCTTCGGCGAAAATTCCTATGAGAAAATTAACTCACGACGAACTGGTAAGCCGGCAGCAAAGGAACAAGGATGCTTCTAAAATTCCTTTCTTTGTTGTTTTGAATAACATCCGAAGCCTCTACAATGTCGGATCGATATTGCGCACGGCCGACGGGGTGGGTGTTGAAAAGATCTGGCTTTGCGGGATCACTGGGATTCCTCCCGACCCGAAAATTTCAAAAACCGCTTTAGGGGCCGACAAGACCGTTCCCTGGGAATATCGGGAAAATGTGCGCGGTTTGCTTGAAGAACTGAAATTCATCGGTTATCAGATTGTTCTGCTCGAGCAGACCGAACGGAGTATCCCCTATGAGGAATTTGTCCCCCGGCCTCCGGTTTGTCTGGTTTTGGGCAATGAAATTTCCGGAGTTGTGGAGGATATCCTTCCTTCTTGCGATGTGGCGGTTGAAATTGAAATGGCCGGACTGAAAAATTCCTTGAATGTCTCCGTGGCATTCGGGATCGTGGCCTATCACATTCGAAACTGCTTAAAGGTGAAAAGCTTTTGGTAAAACTGGCTCGTTGCCGGCGAAGGCTGATTCGGTGCGGTTAAATTTTTCGAAGCATCCTGCGGAGGAGTTCGACCGGTAGGCCGACCACATTGCTTAAGGAGCCCTGATAACGGGCCACGATCGAAGGCTGGATCTGGATCGCGTAAGCCCCGGCTTTATCCAGCGGTTTCACTTTTTTCAGATATTTTTCGATGTTGTCCAGACCCCACTTTTTAAACCAAACCTTCGTTTTTTCGCAGCCAACGATTTCACGGCCTGTCCGGCAATCGATCAGGGCGATACCGCTATAAACCCAATGGGATTTTCCAGACATTTCCACGAGGATTTTCCGGGCGTCCTGCACGGTTTGAGGTTTTCCGATAACGCGCCTTTGAAAATAAACCAGCGTATCTGCGCCGAGGATGAACTCACGCGCCTCGAGATTTCTTTTCTTGGGGAGAACAGCCTGCCGCGCCTTCCCGACTGCATGACCGATGACGAGTTCCCGGGGCCGGATACTGGTTTTTCGGATTTCACGGTAACGGGAACGGACCACCCGGAAAGGGATGTTCATTTGTCGTAGAAAGTCCTGGCGCCGTTTCGACTGTGAGGCAAGATAGATATAAGTTTTAACCGGAGTTTTCATAGAGCGATTTCTTCGATCGTTCCATGGGGATCTCGTGGTGCGCGTGAGTATCGGTAAAATTTGCGGCTTGGGAAATAGGGTTTTAACTCGCGATTCCTTGGGCCATGGTCCAAGGCATACAAGACATCACCGGTTAAGTGGATCCCATTTCGAGTAAGATCCTCAGGGGGCATGGGCTTTAAAACCCCGGTCCCGGATTTGAGAAAAACAACAGCATTTTTAATTTGATGTTCTTTGACCTGCTGATAAACGTCCTGTCTTTCGACAATGGCCTGATGCTCCAATCGGGTGATCACCGGCAAGACCGCCAGATTGAATAAGAAGCCGAGGGCAAGGATTGAAATTAGGAAGTTTTTCATCTTTATGTTTCCCAAGTCGCCGCCTGGTCCAAGCAATTTTGAGGTTACGCTTAAAACTAGAAAAGGATAAGCCTCATAATAATAGCGCGGTCCGTACTGATTTCCGCCGAAATCCCGGAACCACGCATAGCCGATGATCAAAGATAAGAAGATCAAATCGTTGATCGAAAGAGGTCTTTGTTTTAAGACAGCGGCCGCTAAGAAATAGATATAGACAAAAAGGATCGAAGGCCCGCTCCAGAAGACGAGCAGTTCAAACCAAAAGCACGTTTTCGACAATGCACGTTGCCAGGGATAGGCTTCGTCGAAGCCGAAGATTTTGAAATCGGGATAATACCAATGCACGGGATACAAAAAAGGGTTTCCGGTAATTCGGTAGTTGAAATAGAAGTTCAAAAGGAGCAGAGGGGCTGCCCCCATGAAGGTTAAAACCAAATATGGAATCGCCTCTTTTTTCTTTTTCAAGACGGCATAAATCAAAAGAGGCCAGAGGCATAACGCCGCCGTGTAAGACCGGGTGATTGCGGCCCAACCCATGAAGATGCCCGATAGTAAGGCATACCTTTTTTTAGGTTGGTCGAGATAGGTGCGCGTAAGAAAAGATGCCAGAAGAATCAGGAGGGCACACAGGGTATGTGTAAAATAAGAAGCTGAATTAAAGATAAAAAACGGGGAGAAGGCGAATAGTAAAACCGAGACGACTGCGATTCCGCGTCCGTAAAGGCGCCGGGCGGTCAAAAATAATACGATGAGGGAGAGCGTTCCCAGGATAGGATTGATCAGACACAGTGGGATTTTTAAGATCATTCCGGCCGTTAAAAGCAGCGGCCATCCCGGCAGATAATTACTGACCCACTTGCCGTCTTTCCCATAGATATAGTCGAAATTGAAAAAATCGTGTTTGGGGTGCAGGGGATTCCATAAGCGCCCCTCCTGATAGGTTTGGGCTTGGAACAAATACGCATATTCATCTGCCGAATTCGGGAAGCATTCGAGAATGGAAACGGCATAAAAGGATAAAAGGGTCATAAAAATCAGACAAAGGATGATCATAAAAACTTTAGAATGAGCGGCCAATGTTTGGGCCCGCCGCTCCAGGGATTCGCCGATTTCCGACAAAGGCGTTCTAAAAAAATAGACGAACACAATAAAGAAACCGATCGACGAAAAATTCTTGAAAAAATAACCAAGAAACAGAACTGCTTCAAGAAGACTTTGCAGAAGCGATGATTTCACGGAACCGTCGGTCAAGAAGCCGAGATAAATCCAACACAAGAGACCGGCCACGATGACGGCAAACAATAAAAGTAGAAAACTCTTATTTTTTTGCGAAGAAATTAAGGATTTCATGAAGCCGCTTTTTGTCTTTCGTTCATAAAAGCCGTTTACGAAATCCCTTGTTAAACGGAGTAGTTTGGCGGACTCGGAATCACTGTATCGTCTCTTAGTATTATCGTAACTTGACGGAATTATCTGAGAAGAAATAAAACTATCAACCCCTGGGGAAACCCACGACCGCTCCTCCAGTGTTCATGGGCCGTCACCTCAGAAAATACCGACGTTGTTCGATACATAGATGACGGGTCGGAAAACACCTCGACCTCTCGCCATAAATCGATTTGAGATTCGGACTGAAGTCAGAAAACCGGGAATCAGGAAAGGTGATGGAGGAAAGACAACAGAGGACAAGGCAGGTCGTGTG
>JAMWDC010000180.1:0-3323 GCA_023819025.1 Candidatus Omnitrophota bacterium
TGGATATATGGTTCAGAACTTAATACGACCATACGCTCTATAATATTTTTCAGCTCTCGAATATTGCCCGGCCAGTCGTACCGGACCAATACGTCGAGCGCATCAGGATCCATGCCCAACAGTTTTTTATGATTTAGCTGTGCAAAATATTTAAGAAAATAGTCAACAAAAAGAGGAATGTCTTCAGGCCTTTCCCGAAGCGGAGGGAGCTTGATATAAATGACATTCATACGGTAGTATAGATCTTCCCGGAATCGTCCCGCCTGTACTTCTTCGCGGAGATTTTTGTTGGTTGCGCAAATCAACCGAACGTCAACCTTGATGGATTTAGTACTGCCGACTCGTTCGATCTCGCCATCCTGAAGTACCCGCAGAAGTTTGACCTGTGTTTCGAGCGATATTTCCCCAACCTCGTCCAAAAATAATGTCCCCCGGTGGGCCCGCTCAAACCGGCCGACCCGTCTTTCCATAGCGCCGGTGAAAGCCCCTTTTTCATGGCCAAAGAGTTCGCTCGTCAGCAACGTTTCCGTTAATGCAGCACAGTGGACGGGCACGAACGGAAAATTCGAGCGCGGGCTTTGCTTATGGATCCGGTAGGCAATCAATTCCTTTCCCGTTCCGCTCTCGCCCTCGATGAGGACGGTGGACTTGGATTGTGCAATTTTATCGACTGCATCGAGAACCTCTTTCATTTTCGGTGAGCGGTATAAGATTTCACCTCGGTCAAATTTTTCCGTAAAAAGCGCCTGGCGTAACTCTTTATTTTCTTCCTCGAGATCCCGGCTGGCCAAGGCCTTCTTGACCAAAAATTCCAATTCCTCAAGATTGATGGGTTTGGTGAGGTAATAAAAAGCGCCTTTCTTCATTGCCTTGACCGCGTCTTCAACGGTACCGTAAGCGGTTAAGAGGATCACGGCCGAAGAGGGATCTTTCGCTTTGATTTTTTCCAGGAGGGTAACGCCGTCCATTTTGGGCATTTTAACGTCGGCCAGTACCACGTCCGGTTTCGTCCGGAGATATTCGCCCCAGGCCTCTTCGCCATCGCTGGCGGTGACAACGTCCCAGTCTTGACTTTCCAGAAACTGACGAAGTCCTTCTCGAGTATTTTTTTCATCGTCGGCAAGCAAGATGGTAGCAAAACAAGCCATGATGTCCTCCTGTCTCGTTGGTATTAATAATTCAAATCAAACTTTTGATGAGTCAATTGCAATTCGGTACGGCGGATGGGTAAGAATAATGTAAAGGTCGTCTCCTTTTTTAGTTTGCTCGAAACTTCGATACGGCCGCCGTGTTCCGCAATCGCATCGTAGACCATCATGAGACCGAGCCCCGATCCCTCGGCTTTCGTGGTGTAGAAGGGTTCAAAGATATGAGGCAAATCCTTTTCCTCAATCCCTCTTCCATTATCCTGAAATCGGATCGAAGCGACATTCCCTTTGTGGGAAAGTAGGATACGAAGGGTCCCTCCCCTTGTCATAGCCTCCATGGCATTCTTGATGAGATTCATAAAAGCTTGGTGAAGCCGCTCCCGATCCATGAGAAACGACGGGATTTCGGGATCCGACTTGAAATCAATCGAGAGGCCGCGGTTTTCAAATTCCGGTTGCATGACTGCGATGGATTCCTCAATTAAATCATTCAGGTTTTCGTTCCGGAACCGAAGAGGCGGCTTTCGTGTCGCCCTCAGAAAATTTCGGACGATTTTGTCTAACCTCGCGGTTTCATTATTGAGGATATTCAGATTTTTGCTAAGGATCTGACGTTTAGAAGCCGGGAGGGACTTGATTTCGCGCTTGAGAAGTTCCAAATGGATGGTCAAGGAGTTCAAGGGATTCCCGATTTCATGTGCGAGTCCGGCGGCGAGTCGGATCATAGTTTCGATTTTTGACATCATCGATTTGTCGTGCTCTCGGTT
This sequence comes from Candidatus Omnitrophota bacterium, assembly GCA_023819025.1. GTDB lineage: Bacteria > Omnitrophota > Omnitrophia > Omnitrophales > Aquincolibacteriaceae > JAMWDC01. Next base: position 1,916 of record JAMWDC010000180.1, read on the forward strand.
CTTTTCCTCAGTGATATTCACTAACAGCAGCAGGACTTGAACTTTCTTAGAAGTGGGGATGGGGATAAAGAAAACACGCAGGTGAGACTCACGCGGAAACAACAAGCGAAAGTCACGAACGACTTTCGTGGATGGATCTTTGAGATTTTCTTCAACGAATCGTGCTAATGATTCGTCCGGCAGAGATTTTTGAATGAAGGCACGTCCGCCCTTGTGAAATCCAATCCCGAGCCAAAGCTCCGCTTGGCGGTTGATCAGCTGAATTTTACCTTGAACGTCCGTAATAATGATGCCTTCGGTTAATTCATCCAGGATCCTCTGATAGGCAAGATCATCGTCAGCCAAGGTCAGCAGAAAATTTTTGATATCCTGTTGGCCCAAACGGTCCAGTCGCGTGAGTAATTTTTCGATAAAACTAGCTCGTTCAGGCATTTCGGATATTCTCCTTGGGAGGCGTTGCAACGCCTCTTTTTGCAATTTGTATAAATTGTCGCAGCAAGTCCGGATCTTTACGGCCGGGACTTTTCTCAACACCGCTGGCGACATCTACGGCAAAGGGACGGATGAGGGAAATCGCTGTTTGAACGTTGTTAACATTCAATCCCCCTGCGAGAAAAAGCTTATCGTGGACAAAGGGACGGTCTTGGATGAGGTTCCAATCGAACGGTATTCCCGTTCCGCCTCTTTCCTCCTTCGCGTAGGTGTCAAACAGGTAAGCGCTGACGTTATATTCGTCGATGCGCTTGAGGCTCATTTCATTTTTGATGCGAAAGGTTTTGATAACCTCATAGCCTTTATCCATGAACGCTTGACAATAAAGGGAAGTCTCTTCGCCGTGAAACTGGAGAATCTTCAGCCCGAGTTTTTTGGCAATGGATTCGACTTCACTTTTAGGCTGGTTGTAGAAAACACCAACAAATTTTTCAAAATGAGGCAGCGTATCGATCACTGCCTTTGCCGTTACGATGTCCAACTTCCGTTTACTTTCAGCGAAAATAAAACCCAAATAATCAGCCCCCCATTCGGCAGCCAGCTTTGCATCTTCCGGGTTTGTATTTCCACAGATCTTAACTTTGGGCATAGTTCGTTTCACCTCGTGATGATTTTTTTCTTTTGCCAAGAAGCTCTTCAATGGCCTCGACCATATCGGCCGCCTTGATGATACGGGTACCGACCAGGAAGCTATGGACCCCCATGCTTTTATAACTCATGAGTTCTTCATAGGATTTCAAGCCGCTCTCCACCACGATCGGGATTCCCTTTGGGATACGGGGTATCAGTTGTCGTGCCCTGTCGGCATGGACCTCGAGCGTTTTTAAATCGCGGTTATTAATTCCGATCAGTTCGGCATCAGAAGCGATGGCCTTCTTCAAATCATCGTCCCCATGGACTTCCACAAGGGCATCCA
>JAMWDC010000180.1:3333-5182 GCA_023819025.1 Candidatus Omnitrophota bacterium
CTGTTTCCCTAACGTGATAAGGCCCTTTAGTTCTTCTTGGGTAAGGAGGGAAGCGATCAACAAAAAGGCATCGGTCTCTAGAAGTGCACTTTCGTACAATTGATAACTTTCGAGAATAAAATCTTTACGGAGGATGGGGAGTCTCGTGACTTGTCGAACCGTTTTCAGGTAACTGGGTCTTCCCTTGAAATAATGGGGTTCGGTGAGGACCGAGATTGCCTTGGCACCGGCGTACTCAAAAATTCCAGCAATTCTCAAAGGCTGAAAATCCTCCCGGAGGATGCCTTCGGAGGGAGAGGCTTTCTTGAGCTCGCAAATGAGGTTGATCCCCCGAGTCCCGGAAATGGCCTTGCGAAAAGAGCGGACACCGGTCCTTGGACTATTTTCAACAGCCGCGCGTAAACGGTGCAACGGAAGACGTCGTTTCAGCTCTTCCAGATCTTTCCGTTTCTGTAAAAGGATATCATTCAAGATCATGAATCGTAATCAAATGGCCTACTTCTTGGTGTGTCGAGAGATTTTTTTTAATCCGGTCAATGCTTGAAATGCTTGACCCGAATCGATTGATTTAGCCGCCATCTGAATTCCTTCCATCAAATTACGGACTTGCCCAGCAACGTAGAGGCCACAAGCACTATTCAGGAGGATCATATTTCTCAAGGGCCCCCGCAATTTGCCCTTTAAAACCGCAAGCGACACGGCACGATTGTATTGGATTGATCCCCCCTGCAACGATTTCGGGCGGGCCGCGTGAAATCCAAACTGTCGCGGTTTAATTTTTAAATAGCGCACTTTTCGATTTTCGATCACGGCGATATGCGTGGGGGCGGATAGGGATATTTCGTCGAGGCCATCCTCGCTATGACAAACAATAGCCCGGCGAAGTTTTGACCGACTGAGAACCTTTGCAAAAAGTTTTAAGTATTCGCGCTTGGCGACTCCGACTAATTGTCCTTGTATTTTTAGGGGATTGACCAATGGGCCTAGGAGGTTAAAAATAGTTCGGGTCTTCAGGTTTCGCCGCAAGGGTTGCATTCGTGAGAATACCGGGTGATAAAAAGGCGCATGAAAGTATCCAATGCCATAACGGCGGATGGAATTGATCATTTGATCGCGAGGGGCATCGAGACAAACACCGAAGGCCTCCATCAGGTCCGAACTTCCGCATTGTGATGATAAGGCTCGGTTTCCGTGTTTTGCGACCTTGCCACCCGCACCCGCGATAACAAGGGCGGATAAGGTTGAGATATTCAGGGAGTGGCTTTGGTCTCCCCCCGTACCGCAGGTATCGATCAGATTTGGGATCGAGACATGGATCGGCGGTTCGAGCGCGCGAAGCGCCGAAAGACATCCTTCGAGTTCGTCTGAGGTCTCCCCTTTCCGGGCGAGCAAAAGGAGGATCGTCTTTGCATCCTGCATTTTGACTTTTTCGAGAAAAATTTTCCGGAACACGGCACGAGCCGTTTTTATATCAAGACTTATCTTCAGCAGCAAGGAGGCTATCACATCTTCGATTTTCATTTGTTTCCGTGTTTCCACTCGGGGATTTATTTCCTGCCTCGTTGGGCTTGGTTGGACAGGGTTAAAAAATTGCGTAGGATATCTTTTCCGTACGTGGTCAAGACCGATTCCGGGTGAAATTGAACCCCCCAGGTTAGATGCGATGTGTGTCTTAGACCCATGATTTCGTCGTGGTTGGTCAGCCGGTCGAAATGGCGCTGGTGCGGCCTGCTGCGCATCGTGCGCCCGTCGCGCTGGCTGTCATGGTCGGGATGCTGGTCTTGCTGGCGTTTGAGGTCTTGCCGGCCGTGGTAGCAGTGCTCCTGGCGGCGGTGACGATGGTGCTGAC
>JAMWDC010000181.1 GCA_023819025.1 Candidatus Omnitrophota bacterium
CTTCTCGGTCAGAAAACTTCAGGACGATTTGAGAAATCTGGTATGGAACGACATGATTGAGCATTTGCAATCCCGAAAACACAAAATGGTTTCTGTGAGAAAACTAAACCAGTGCGTTGCTCCGGTTACCCTCCCCTTGATTTATGAAAGTGGAGGGAGAAAGTGGGGTTTTTGATACCCAACTGTCCTGCCCCCCTTCAGAAAACAGGGGAAGGAACTGGAACAACTCATTAAACCAGCTGCTTATGGCAGCTTAAAAAAACGGTCAAACTGAGTTATTAGCGCATCTGCTGCGTCTCTTTTTGACTTGTTCGAGGTCAGAGGAGATCATCGTGCTTCAAGGCAAATGCTTTTCCAGTTCGGATAGAATAATTTGGTTAAAATTCTTAAGCAGGATGTGTTGACTTACAGGAAGAAACTTTTGGAGCTCATTTTTAAGGTTAAGCCGTTGTTTTGAGATTGCACCGGCAAGTTTGATCTTGATGGTCTTGTCTTTGCCAAAAACACGCTCGAAGGCCATGCGGCTTCTGAGAATAAAATACAGGTCGTAAAAATCCCTAGCCTTGCCGCGTATCAAACAGGCTTGAACCTTTTCCTTCACCAGATCCTGCTCGTTTAAATGATAAAGGGTATAAGCCGGCAAAAGATCCGACTGGACGAGCGCAACGCTTCCGCCTTTGTTCTGAGCAGCAGTCCTCAACGAAACTTCGGTTTGAATACCACCCTGATATTCATTCCCGGAAAATCGGAAAACTGCCAAATATCCTCCGGAAGTTTTCTTGGACTCTTCGATGATAGGTTGGATACCCTGCCCTTCCATTTTGACAAGGACCGATTCGACCATCTTCTCGATCTGGGCCACGGAGACCCCGGAACCGTTAAAATCGAGATCTTCAGAAAACCTTGGACTTCCATAAACGATGCGGAGCGCGGTGCCGCCCTTAAAAAGCAGCTTTTCTGAATTCTTTACACGATAAAGCTCGGATAGAAAAACATGTTGGAAGTATTCTCTTACAATATTATCCAGTGTCGTTTGTTGTTTGTCGGCTATCTGCCGTAGGATCTGGATCCCTAGCATAAAACTTTCGCCACAAGATCAAGCAGGGTTCTTCTTTCAAAAAGTTTGGCGTAACGCCTCACGACCTTGGCGTTAACTTTTCCTTTCAAATTCATCCGCTCATTGACCGGTTTCAGTTTCAGGTCGACAAAATAAAGATAATCCGCAAGCGCTTTCTCGGGCTCCGCAATCAAAATGACTCCACCTGAGCTCGCTTCCTGACTCTGATAGCCGGTGAATGCCTTCCGTTTAATCCTGGAATATTCATACAACCGGCCCTCCACCATAAAGGTTCTCGTCACGCGGGTCGTCACGGAAGTTACCGCATAGACTGTTTCAGGGATGATGCGATAATGAGCCAGTGCATATTCCAACGAAAGATAGGACGGGGTGTAAAGACGATTTGCAATCTCAGTTTCGGCCGGAAGATTCTGCCGAAGACCATAGAGCCCATTTCTGAGTTTGACGAAAAGATCGGCTTTGTGGCTCTTGATAAATGCTTGCGCTGCGTCGAGCGAAACACCAAAAACACGCCGGAACTCCTCCGGAGAAAAGAGCAGGATTCTCTTTTGGCTTAACTGATGGAGTACTTCCAAGCTTTTGAGGGATTTCATTTTTAGGTCTATATCCTACGAAAACTGAAACGGCTTAATTTTACAAGATTCTGTCATTTAAGGCTACTGGAATTGGGGGATGCACCGAAGTTGGCGTTGTGTCCTTGGACGTCTCAGAAGCGGGAACATAAATAATAGTCGAAGGATAGGCGGCACCTCATTGGCTTGTGCGGGGCTCAGTCCAAACCCTTTACCGGGGAGGGGACCTATTTTTGATCTTGCCTATTTATGCGAAGTTTTAAGAGACAAACGAAAAATCAAGGAAGATCCCGCCAGCCCAAGAAGCAGACAATATCCAAAAGCGAAAATGGGGCATCCTAGCGAGAGCAAAACACCGACGATGAAACTTGAACATAAATCGCCGATGCCATTCAATGAGGCCAAGACGCCGTACCCGGTTCCTTTGATTTCAGAGGCGAGCAAATCGCCAGCAATGGCTCTTTCCAAAGCATCTTCAATGGCGACATAAAATCCTGCGAGAATAAAAATAAACCCCAAAACCACCACATTTCCTTTACTGAACATCAGTCCCAGAAACATGACGCATGCAGCGGCATAGCCCAGAGCAAGGATGCGGCTTTTTCCGATTTTGTCTGCAAGATGCCCCATCGGATAAGAGGCTGCGGCATAAACGATATTGTGTATCACGTAGAGAGAAATGGCAACACTCGATGCTTTGGCCAGTCCGTAAACAGGCATCAGAAGAATACCGGCCCAGTAAATTAATAATGTATGTGAAAAGTCTGCCAGGCCAAAGAAGGTTACAGCGAATAGAAATTGCTTGTATTGCGGGGAAAACGAGCGGAGACCGTCACGGAGTGAGAATGCCTTAAAAACCTTTACCTGCCGGTCCCTGACAAAAAGGAAAAAGCAAACAAAAGCTAAAATACCGGGGATCCAGGTCAAGAGGAAAAGATTCCGGAAGCCGATTTTTGAAATAAAAAAGAGAGCAACGAGCGGTGCGATGACTGCCCCCACAGTATCCATTGCCCTTTCAAATCCGAAAGCGCGTCCGGACGCTTCCCGGCCAACCGCCTCATAAAATAAGGCATCCCGGATCGGTGTTCTCCAGCCACGGCCAAACCATCCAATCGCGCGGAACAGAAGTGCAAGCGGCCATACGACGGCAAAGGCAAAGAGTCCTTGCGTAAGCCCGGTAAGGATATAGCCCAGGAGGGCAAGTGATTTCCTTTTTCCCAGTTGATCGCTTATCCAGCCTCCCAGCAGTTTCGCGAAACTGGATAACCCGTCTGAGATCCCTTCAATGAGGCCCACGGCATAGGGGGGTGCGCCAAGGGAAGCGAGAAATAAAGGCAAGATGGTCGTCACGACCTCATGAGATAGATCGCTAAAAAAACTTGTCAGTCCAACCCCAAAGACTTCCCAAGTCAGCCATTTAGATTTTTCTTTTGAATTCATCCCAATCTCGCAAAAGGTCAGAACATCCTTTAAGCAATTCGACGGCACGGAACCGGCTGTCCGCTTCTTTTCCAAATCCTTCATGGCGAAACTCGTAGGTATGTTTCCGCTCGAAATCCGCAAGCTCCTTGATCAAGGATTCCATCTTTGACATTTGGATTTTTAGGAGTTTCGTCCTTTTTTCTTTATCCTCGACTTTGGAGTAAACTGCCATGAAATGAATGAGGCAAAAACCGAAGGAATGCTCATAAGCAACCATGATGGGGGGATCATTCAGATTCTCAAGAAAAAGACCAAGGTAGTTTTCTTCGGTTTCATGCCAAATCGCACATGCCGGGCAAAGAACTTTTGCCCTCCTTCTCTTTGAAAACCCCTTGGGATTCTGCGACCATGTCTCCACCGCGAATTCAAGCACCCCCCGGGCCACAGCGGAAATTCCGGTTGCATCCTGAAATTCAAGAAGCTGCCAGAAATGCTTCTGACAAAACCCATCCGCCAATCGCAGAGATCCACGGATTTCAGGGTCGTTTACTCTCTCGTAAAGGAGATTATCAAAGAAACGGGTCACGGATTTGCGGGCAAGGAAACAAAGAGGACAATGCTTTTCTTTAAGAGCATCTTTGAGATTGAAATAGGGGCTATGTTTCTCAGGGTTTTTTGTCATGGTGTTATCCGAGACATAAGCATGCCGGTTTTTCTATCTTTACTCTATTTTACTCTTCATCAATTCCGCCTTCTGAAATTTTTCCGATTTCCTTCCTAACTACGGCTGCAGGCATAAGATGCTTCGGCAGAAATAACATGTTCGCAATCATGGTAGGAAGAACCGCACTGGCAATCACGGTTGCGGCCAATAAAGAATATTGCTCGCGTGTGATGATCCCATGTGAAAAACCATAAAGCGCAGAGATCGTTCCAAAAGTCAACCCCGTCGACATCATGAGTGTATAGAACCATCTTTCCGAATACTCCTCCCGAAAACGACTCATGATGGGATACAGCCCAAAAATTTTGGATGCTACTTTGCCGGCAAGTAAAACCAGAAAAATAACCGGTGCTGTTATCAATGCGGGTATTGAAACCAGTGAGCCGGCCCGGAGGAAATAAAACGGCGTAAGAAAACCCACGGTGAGGGTCCGAAAGCGCCGTATCCAATGCTCCTCTTTTCTTGCAAAATTAGCGAGGAGCATACCTGCAATATACGCGGGCAAGACTGCTTCACTTCCTGACCATAAGGCAAGGGCTCCAAGACCGCACAAAACCAGAATGACCCATTTTGCTCTGACAGCAGCAGTTTTGTTGCCATAAATTTTTGTCAAACGTTTTGTCAGAATTGGAAATATCGTTAACACAATGGCGGTTACTACGACGAATAGAATGGTCCTGTAGGTAAACGGGGCGAACAAAAGCCCGAGTGCCAAAACAGTTCCCAGATCATTGATGAAACAAGCACCCAGGATTCCTTTGCCGAATTCTGTTTTATTAAACCCTGTTTCCAACATGACCGCATAGACAACAGCCATCGAGGTCGTGGAAAGCGCTATTCCAGCCAGCCAGCTGGCCTGGCTCTCCCAATGAAGAATAAAACGCGCCAATACTGCAACCCCCGAAAATGGCGCCAGGAAGCCAAATACTCCTACGATGAAAACTTCCTTCCATTTTCTACGGATTACCCTCAGGTCCAGTTCTGCTCCTGCCAAGAATGTCAATAAAACAGCGCCCATGGCCGCGAGAAAACGTACCCACTCGAGATGATTCCCAAGCGAATTCTTACCAAAAAAATAGTCGGCAACGGCGGCAGCAACAATACCCATACAAATTTCTACTAAGGCGATTGAAATCCTGAGGTGATAAGCAATGACCGTTGATAAAATAGCAAGGGCAAGCCAGAGCGCGGCAATCGTAAATGCACCTTCCATGGATAAACTTACCCTTTCGTGTTTAGAAATCTTTTAGCGTTTTGACAGATCGCATTCCAGCTAAATGGCATTGGTCATTGAACAGTACAAGATTAAATTTTCCGTTTTCATACTCAAGAATGCTGACGGCGCCAA
>JAMWDC010000182.1 GCA_023819025.1 Candidatus Omnitrophota bacterium
GACGGCAAGCGGTGTCCGCAGCTCATGAGAGGCCACAGAGAGAAATTCGTGTTTGAGTTCATCGAATTTTTCTGTCGGTGCGGGCATACTTACGGCGCCAAGGATGAGGGCATATTTTCTTCGCAGATGGAGCAGAAAAAAAGCCGGAATACTGGCGAGAATCATCCATGCAAGCTCGAGGATCGGATCAGGCCACGGCGGATTAAAGACGGCTTGAAACAAAAAGGTGATCGCGGTTAGAAAGATCAGAAACAAAATGGAAAAAGCGAAAAAATGTCGATGGGAGGAATTACAAATAATGGCGTTGCCGATGGGAACAAAGACATTCAGATAAAAGAAAGCTGCGCAGATATGGCCAAAGACATGTATCTGACCTGCTGAAACCGTCTGTCCCAACAATGAACTCATAGCAACTCGACAAGCCTAATTAAAAGCGGTGCATCCGGATCGCCGGTTCAGCTTTCTTCGGTACCCGGGGTACGTTTCCCTTTGTGATTCCTGAAACGTTCGATTAATTGAATCAACTGATCGCCCGAAAAAGGCTTGGTTAGAATCTCATCCACTCCGGAATCTCTAATCCTGTCGCGGTCTGTGTCAGTTCGAAGACCAGTCACGGCCACAAGAGGGACATCCCGAAAACGGGGGTCCTGTCGTACAAAACGGGCAAATTCAAATCCGTCGAGCTCGGGCATTAAGAAGTCAAGGAGAATGAGGTCCGGACGTTCTTCAACGAGTTTCGCGCCCGCTGTAAAACCGTTGGTCACTTCGATTAAGCGAAGACTTGAGACGCCAGAGAGCATATCACGGATAAGTTCGAGCATTTCGGTCTCATCATCGACCGCCAATATGACAAACTCCTTACGTTTCTCGAGTTCTTCCTCTCCCTGCCAAGGCAGATTGTAATTTTGTGCAAAATGGACCAATTCTTCATGTTCGATCCGTCGATGCCCACCGACGGTCGTATAACATTTGAATTTGCCTCCCTCGATCCAGCGAATCACCGTAATCGGGGTAACCCCAAGTAATTTCGCCACTTCATGTGTCGTATATAACTTTTTGGTTTGTGCATGACCCATGGTCATTCCCTCTTAATTTGGAAGCGAAAGTTATGTCAACATTGTTCCTTTTGTTTCAATTTTAAGTATAACTGCGAAATATAACAGATTCAAATCACGGGATAAATTATTTACCTTCCATAGCTCCAACCCTTTCAGCATAAAGGAATTACAAAAAACATATTTCCAGAGGGTTTACTGATTTTAAGAAAAATGAAAACCAACTTCGTGAAGAGGACACCTCATTTTGGAAATTTTTTTAAAACATTAAGATTTTCGACTTGTAGGAAAAACTTGGTCTTGGCAAAGTTTCTAACACCGCGGGGCTTGCCGTTCCGAAAGTTAGAACAATAATGCCCGGAAAATCTCGGAAATGACAAAAGGCTTATCTGTGAGGATGGACTGGAAGTTCGGGATGATCCCACTCAAGTCGAATGACTTTGATACCCTAGGAAATATTTGAATCTCAAGACAGCGGGAAATTACTTTGCCCGAGTCACATTAACAGCGTGTTCGCCTTTGGGACCTTGCGTAATTTCAAATTCGACAACATCACCTTCATTCAGGGTTTTGAATCCATCCATTTGAATGGATGAAAAATGCACAAACACATCCTTCCCACTGGATGAACCACCGTCGGGCGTTATGAACCCGTAACCCTTCTTATTACTAAACCACTTCACAACACCTCTGGCCATGTCTTTCTCCTTATCCGTAAGATTTCTTAAATCAGCCTGAAAAACAAAAGAACCGCAAGCGATCACTCACCTGCGGCTTCTATCCAATTCACGTTCTAAACATAAACATGTTCATCGCCAACTCTAGTTGAAGTATAACATATGGCAAAGGTCTGTCAAATTGATTCTTGAATCGGTGTCCTGAAAAATCTTACATTCGTTAAATTCCTCACATCCATTAATCCGGTAATCCAGAAAAAGTTAACCGTACCTTAAACGGTTCCATCAGTACTTGAACTATCTTTTTCCGGGTGATGAACATTGGGGCAGGACGCCCATCTCGCAAGATAATAGACGGATAATCTTATCGCTTAGTGTAGCGACCGTGTCTCCTGCCTGCCATTCAACCCAAGTAATTCCCTCCTCTCTCTTGAACCAAGTGACTTGGCGTTTGGCAAGATGCCGGGTATTCCTAACGATCTGGCCCCTAGCTTCATTCAGCGATATTTTTCCTTCGAAGGCATGAAAAATTTCCTTATACCCGACAGCGCTTGATGCCGTCTTGGAAAGTTTCTCGCAAAATAGTCGTTTCGCCTCGCGCACAAGGCCTTGGCGGAACATGGTGTCAACCCTTTTTTGGATCTCAGCATAAAGCAATTCCCTAGGTTTCTTGATTCCGATCACCCTCGGATGAAAGCCAAGGGATGCAAGAGTTTTTCTCCCTTGATACCAATCCGACGGTCTTTTTCCGGAGGCCTCATAAATCTCGAGGGCCCGTATGATCCTGCGTTTATCTCGGGGTTGAATTTGAGTGGCACGGACGGGATCGATCTTTAAAAGTTTTTCGTAGAGAAAAGATACCCCATGGTCTCGTGCTTGCTTCTCAAGCACCCTTCGAATATTGGGATAAGCACCCGGCTGCCCGGAAAGGCCCTGAATCAGCACCCGCACGTAAAGCCCGCTTCCGCCAACAACAATGGGGATGTTCCCTCTCCGGATCACTTCACGAATCTTTTTGATTGCCTTCTTCCGGTAATCAAAAGCGGAAAAGGAACGGGATGCCGGAACAATGTCGATCAAATGATGAGGGACTCGCCTTCGTTCGGCCTGAGACGGTTTAGCCGTACCGATATCCATGCCGCGGTAAACCTGCATGGAATCCGCGGAGAGGATCTCGCCGCCCAGACGCCGGGCAATCCGGATGGCAATTTTGGACTTTCCCGTGGCCGTCGGTCCGACCAGAAAAATGACAAGGGGTTTCACATGGAATCCGGTTGGGAAATACCAAGAACTTCAAGACCGTTTCTGAGAACAATCCGGACGGCGTCGACCAGGAGTAAACGCGCGCCCGTAAGATCTTTGTTCTCTGTGACGACTCGATGAAACTGATAAAATCGATGAAAGCAACTCGCCAATTCCTTCAAATAATCCGAAACCACATAAGGCTCCAAGGTTTTACTGGCCTGGATCAAAACGTCCGGATACTCGGAGATTAACTTCATCAGGCTGATCTCTTCCTGGCTTTGAAGGAGTTCGGGATTTACCTTGTCAGTGACCGGTTGATCGGCAAATCGAAGCAAGCTTGCGATTCGGGCATGACCGTATTGCAAGTAATACACGGGATTTTCTTCCGACTTTTGTTTGGCCAGTTCCAAGTCAAAATCCAGATGGCTTTCAACCCGACGCATCACAAAGAAACAACGGGCGGCATCCACTCCCACCTCTTTAAAGAGTTCCCGCAAGGTTACAAACTCCCCGGCCCGGGTGGACATCCGAACCGGCTGTCCTTGGCGGTAAAGGGTCGTCAGCTGGACAATCCGGATATCGATTTCTTCGGCGGAATGTCCGAGGGCCTGACAGCCTGCCTTAAGGCGCGTCACATAGCCATGATGATCCGGTCCCCACAAATTGATCAACCAGTTATAGCCCCTTTCGAATTTATGACGGTGGTAAGCGATGTCTGGAGCCAAGTAGGTATATTCTCCGGAGGATTTTTTGACTACGCGGTCTTTATCGTCGCCGAAAGCGCTCGAACGGAACCAAACCGCACCATCCTTCTCATAAAGAAAATCGCGGTCCTTCAAGAAATGAAGACCCTGTTCGACCGCATTCGTCTTATATAAAGAATCTTCACTGAAGTAATGATCAAAAGTAACACGAATCGCTGTGAGATCTTCCCGAATCCCTTTCATGATCTCATCCGCAGCAAACTGGCTGCAGAAACGAATGGCATCTTCCCGCTTTTCTTTCAGGAGAGTGTCTGATTTTACCGCCAGCAATTTTTGGGCGATCTCCACCAAATAACTCCCTTGATAGCCATCCGCCGGCACGGCACTTGGTTGACCCAGCAGTTCACCATATCGGGCCCATAAACTTTCCCCCAGCAAATGCATTTGGCGGCCAGCATCGTTCAAATAATATTCCGTGGTCACCATATGGCCCGTGGTCTTAAGAATTCGGGCGAGCGCGTCGCCGACTGCAGCCTGACGGCCGTGCGCAATGGTCAGGGGGCCCGTTGGATTGGCACTGACAAATTCCAAAAGCACCTTCCGGCCGCACCCGTAATTGGACTCGCCATAATGCTTGCCCTTTCGATGGACCTCAAGAATAATTCGAGCAAGGGCCGTCTTGGTCATGTAGAAATTGATAAAACCGCCTCCAGCCACTTCCAGACGGTCAATGACTTTTGTTTTCTCTTTACGCTGAATTTCGTTCTCAAGAAGAAGCACAAGTTCGTCCGCAACGAGGTTGGGTTTTTCGCGGACGTACCGCGCAAGCTTAAAGGCAATGTTGGAGGCAAAATTGCCGTGGGCGGGATCCTTGGTCACCACGAGTTCGTAATCAAACGATTCGGGCAAAGAAATGCCCTTGCGTTTCGAATACTCACTCAGGGTTCGATTCAGAAGATCGAGCAGGACCTCGTTCATTATGAAAACACCGTTCGGTTCGATCAAAGGCGCGGGGCATCGCCCCAAAGCCGTTCAAGTCCGTAAAACTCGCGTGTCTTGCGGTAAAAAACGTGAACAATCACCGATCCATAATCCAAGAGGATCCAATGGGGAGTCTCCAAACCTTCCTCATGCCATAAAGGAACCTTTTTCGTCTTCAGGGCGTCCATCACATGAAGAGCGATGGCCCGGACATGCCGGTCTGAATTCCCGTGCACGATCACGAAATAATTCGCAATACTCGTGAGCTTTCTTATATCCAAGATAACGGGATCTTCGGCCTTCTTATCAAGAGCCGCATCCCGTACGAGGAGAGCAATCCGTTTTGGCTGCAATCTGGATTAAAACCCTGTTTCCCTTGAATTTTTAATGACTCGTAACCCCAAATCTGATCACCCCATTCTTTCCAAAGCCATTCCGGCCCCACTTCATCCCTCAATGATTGG
>JAMWDC010000183.1 GCA_023819025.1 Candidatus Omnitrophota bacterium
ACATGAGAGTCTCCGGCATTGCCATGCGTATGGAGTTTCTAAAATCTCCTCATGCCTAACCCTCAGGACGTCCCTGATACTGTTGCAGTTTTTCTTCGAGGGAATACCATTCGTCCTCGGCTTCTTCGATTCGGGCTTGAAGCTCCTTCAGCCGCGTGTTGCGTTCCCTGGAATACCGAAAAGGATTCTGGGCAATCTCATCAAGAATCTTGGTGCGCTCGGCCATATAATGCTGCATGCGCTGTTCGACCTTATCCATGTTCTTCTTGATTTTTGCGATCTCGGATCGAAAGCCCCCTTTTCTGGAGGATTTTCCGACCGTGCCTTTTTCGGGAGATTCTCGAATTTCAGCGTCTTTGCAATCCTCACCCTTTGGTTTTTGGGACAGTGCTTTCTTGGCCGATGGCATCGGATCACTGAAGGCTGGATCTCCCTGCCCGCCGTGAGCCATCAGTTCCAAGTGATAGACGTAATCTTCATACGAGCCCGGATAACGGCTGATTTTTCCCCTCTTGACTTCCAGGATACTCGTGGCCAGGAGATTGACAAAGGTGCGGTCGTGGCTGATAAAAAACACAGTCCCCGGAAAATTTTTGAGTGCGCGGCCTAGAGCCTCGACGGTCTCGAAATCCAGGTGGTTGGTCGGTTCGTCGAGCAAAAGGACCTGACTTTTGGAAAGCAAGAGACCGGCGAGAACCAACCGGGCGCGCTCCCCGCCGCTTAAGACCTTGACCTTTTTCTCGACATCGTCTCCTTTAAATAGAAAGCATCCGGCCATGGCCAGCACATCCTGATGGGTGACATCCGGTGCGCTTGAGCGCATCAGGTAGGCATCAATGTCATCCTCGGGATCCAGTAAGGAGAAAACATGCTGGGCGTAGTAAGCGACTTTCAGGCCGGTCCCCCACCGAAACGTCCCGCTCTTGGGCGCGAGTTGCCCGGCCAAGGTTTTCAGAAACGTCGTCTTTCCTTCTCCGTTATCACCCAGGACCGCGACGTGTGCTCCGCGCTCGATATCGAAATGAATCCCCCGGGCAACGTCCTTTTCCGGATAACCGATCGCCAGATCCTCGCACGAAAGGGCAACGCCCGCTTTATCTTCGATGGGAGGAATCGTGATACGCACGGTACTCGCTGGATGCGCGATTTCGATGGTCTTGAGTTTTTCAAGCTGTTTTACTTTCGCTTGAGCCCGCGACGCCGTGGCCGCCTTCGCGCGGAATCGGTCAATAAACGCCTGCAGTTGCTCCCGCTTCTTTTCCACGCTACGGTTGAAGGCCTGTTTCTGCGCAATCTGTTCCTCCTTAAACTCGAAATATTCCTCGATGTCGCCCGGATAAAGCGTCAGCTGGCCGCCTTCACATTCCAATGTGTGATCACAAGTGCGTTTCAAAAATTCGCGGTCGTGAGAAACCACCAAGTAGCCGCCATGAAACCCCTGGAGGAACGTCTCCAGCAGAATCAAGGTACTCAAATCTAGGTAATTGCTCGGTTCGTCCAAAACCAGGAAGTTCGGCCTTCCCAAAAGCATGGCCGTGAGTTTGACTCGCGTCTGGTATCCACCCGGAAGCACCTGGATGGGTTGGGCAAGCATTTCATTTTTGATCTGAAACCGCGCGGCCATGGCGCCGCATTCCCAATGTTCCGCGCCCGTGGTGCGCATGAGAAAATCCACGGCCGTCTCTCCGGGCAGAAAATTGTCGTGCTGTTCGAGGTAACGCAGGCGAAGTGAGGTACTGCGCGTAATCGTTCCGCTGTCCGCGGTCTCATGACCGGTGAGGATCCTGCAGAGCGTGGTCTTGCCGGCGCCGTTTCTGCCGATGACACCAATCTTCTGATCGCTCGAAAATGCGGCGGAGGCATCGTCGAAGATCACCGCGGCGCCGTAGGCTTTATGCAGTTGTTTTATCTGAAGAAGTGCGGGCATGAGGTTATTGTATCGGATCAAAGCCGAATTGCAAGACGCCGGAAAAGCCGCGGGGCAGGTCCCTGAAACGGGATTCGCAGCATAACAATCTCAATCAATTTTTAAATGGCGTTTGTATTCCGCAGTAATCTCGCGAGCGAGAGCATCGGATACCTTTTTGGAGGACTCCGCGTATGGCGAGCCGTCCCGCGACCGACGTTTCCGCATGAAGGCCGCATAAAATTCTGCCGCCGAAATGACCCTAGCCCCGAGCGCACGCGAATGATTGGAGACATAATGATCGTTGGAGACAACCACCACGGGAATTTTGAATCTCCGGGATTGCAGCATTTCAACGATCCGCTCATCCGCATCTTCACCCGTTTCCGTGTAAACAACCTCGACCCCGCGAATTTTGGCGGGTTCCGAACTTGGGCAAACCTCGGTGGATCCGTCAAAAACGAGGATGATCTTTTCGACATCGCCCCGCTGTGCCTGATAGGCTTGGCAAAGCCGTATCAGATGCTCCCGCGAAGCCCGAAGACCTTTGTCCAGCGTTTCCTCAAGACAACGGATTGCATGGATAACATTGTAGGCATCGATGAGGATGACCATAGGGCTTGCTTTTTACCTTTTCGGCGCGGGATTTTTCCGGACAAGATAACCGATCAACATCATGGTCAACTTGCCGACCAACCACACCAAAAACAACAAAAAAAGCAATCCCACGACGAGCTTCATAAAAAATCCCAGGATCAAAAAAAGTGGAAGGGCAACGACCGCCAAGACCCCAAAGATCGAGATCAGCGCAATGACCGCAAAACCCACGATCAAATTCAAAAGTTCATGGATTACCTTTTGGCGGTTCATGGATCGGCCTTTTTAGGGACAACAAACGGCGGGTGTCTCCGAACCCGCCCTTCCGAGTCTTTTTTTCGATCAATTTTTTCCGATTTCCAGTCCAATGATAGTAAGGAATATCCCTTGAGGCAAGGGGCATTTTGAGTCCACCGGTCTGAGAACACCCTGCGGAGGATGAACGAAATGCTGAACATCATACGCGGCTTGGTTCTTATTGTTTTTATTGTGGTATTTTGCCTGGCTGTCGGCGTTCGATTTCATGCAGACGCATTCATGGAATTTCTCAACGGAGAATCGGGGAAAAGGTACTGTAAGGTGGATCTGAAGACGGGCGCATCCCTGGTGGGCGAGTTGCTTTACCATTCGGAAGATTCGGTCAAAATAAAATTCGAAGGCGGATCCTTGGCTTTTTCAGGCCATGAGATTATTCGAGTGACTGAAATCTCGCCTGAAGAATTCCGATCCGAAGCTTATCGGGATTTTGTACTGGCGCCCGTGTCCAAACCCATTTTTACGTACCGTCCCGAAGACAGCCTTCTCAAGGCTATCTTGCCTTCCGAAATCCATGTTTCCGTCCCGCTCCCTCGCGCGGCCGCGTCGGCAACCACAGAGGTGCACACAAACCAAACGGCACAGCCCATGACCCCGGGGAACATGCAAGCCGCACTTCAAGCATCCCAGCAGGCAGAACAACAGAGAAAAAAAGCCGAGGCGATGGTCAGAGAGATGGACGTTTCCTGAGCATGCTGCCGAGCCCACCCCGGGGTGAACACTATTTTCAAGGAATCGTCCAGTGAAAGAAACATTCATTGTTGCAGGGGACCCCTGCGATTCCCTTAGGGGGCGGAACGCAACACTTTCTCCAAAATCCACCGAATTCTTCACCAAGATTCCGCAAGCCAAGCTTTTGGCATTCCCAT
The DNA here is from genome assembly GCA_023819025.1 of Candidatus Omnitrophota bacterium. Classification (GTDB taxonomy): domain Bacteria; phylum Omnitrophota; class Omnitrophia; order Omnitrophales; family Aquincolibacteriaceae; genus JAMWDC01. The sequence continues at coordinate 3,688 of JAMWDC010000183.1, forward strand.
TCTGAAAACCTTAAGAGTGATCACGAGACAGGTTGGATGGAGGAAGTATGGAGCGAAGACCCGGGAAATCCCAAGCGGCGGGGGCCGTAACATTCCATAGAATGTACTGCCCAAACGGGGATAGATCTCACGCTTGCTTAAGCTTCGTTGGTCACAACTTCCACGCGGATCATTTTCACTTCTTGAAGCGGTCTATCCTGGGCATCGCGCGGCGTATTGGCAATTTTTTCGACGACATCCATTCCTTTGGTGACACGGCCGAAAACCGAATGTTTCCGGTCAAGCCACGGCGTGGGTTTGACTGTGATGAAAAACTGGCTGCCGTTGGTGTTCGGTCCGGCATTGGCCATCGAAAGAACGCCGGGGCGGTCATGGCGCAGTTGGTCCGAAAATTCGTCGGCAAATTGATACCCCGGCCCTCCCCGGCCTGTCCCCGTCGGGTCCCCGGTTTGGATCATAAAATCCGGAATCACACGGTGAAAGATGATGCCGTCATAAAAACCTTTTTGGGCCAGTTTCGTAAAGTTGTCCACGGTTTTGGGGGCTTCCTTTTTAAAGAGTTCAGCATCAATATCCCCGAAGGTGGTCGTCATCTTGATTTTCACGGGCATCTCTCCTTTTTGCTTTGCGGCACAGCTCGCACAGGACGCTGTAAGCGCCGGTTTTTTCACGTCTCCTGTTGCCGAGCATCCGGCCAGACAAAACAAGACCATCCCCCAGGAAAGTGTGGTTGCGATTCTCATGAACGATGATCTCCTCTTATTCATTGTGCGCAGATAAAAAAATTAAATCCAAAACGGCCCGAAGCTGGACGGCCCGGAAACCATAGGCTTGAATACAGGGGATGCCCGCTTTGACCAACGCCTCATCCCAAGGATCTCGCAGGAGGACGACGATCAATCCGCGAGCCGAACTTTCGACTGTCTCTAAAAGCTTCCGGTTGCCGACCGATACTTGTGCATCATAACAAAACAAAATTGTCCTGTCAGCTGTCATGGTACAGACGCGCGCCTGTTCGATCTCGTAATCGCTGGGTTCAAGACCCACGATCGTTATCGTCTCGGGCCGGACGCCTCGGGCCTCAAGTTCATCTTCCAGAAAGAGTTGCTCATTGAGGAGTTCGCTTTCCACGGCAAATTGCTGATTCAGAGCGGAAATCTTCGGGAAAATCACTGCGACTGAACGATCGCCGATGATGTTATTTTGCATCTTCGCGCGGTTGACCGATGTCACGATGGCTTCGCGCGCGATGGCGGCGGCAACGCTTGGTCCCTCGGGATGAGCCGACAGCGGTTCGGATGGCTTAAAACACCTTGGGCGTTTTTGTTTTAACCGTTCGATTCGTTCGATGCTTTGATCCAATTCCTCCCCCGATAATTGCTTCTCCCGGTAACACGCGAGCAA
>JAMWDC010000184.1 GCA_023819025.1 Candidatus Omnitrophota bacterium
CTGATTACCCAAGCTGCGGGCGTCGAAGATATTGTGAACGAATTCAAGGCCCGCTTCCATCTCGAGAAGTCTGCTTAAGCGCAAAAGACCACACAAAATTTCACGCGAGGCCGCGCGAAAATTCCCGTAAAATTTCTCTCTCTCATGCAAGATTCTTCGCCATGCCGGTGTGCCGGCTCAGGATAACGGAACAAAACATTGTCATTCTGAGCCGGCACAGGCGGGAGAAGGATCTCATGGGACCTCGCTCCGACAGGCTACCTGCCAAAACTTGATACCCCTGCTCGATTTTGCTATATGGTGACACATCAAAATTGCGGTTCATTTGTACGTTGCCGTATCGCATGGTACACTTTTTTAACAAGTTTGATTAAGTGCTAAGTGGTTTATTTAAAACTAGTTAGCGCACATAAAATCATTCAAAAAAAGAAGAGGACAATGCCTGGGCCGGATGGGCGTTCGACCCAAAAAGAGGAATCCATTCTGTTCATTTGAACCTTTTTTTAAGTGCGGCATGTCACAGGGAGTGCGCATCAGGGAACAAACCCTAAGACCGCCTGCGGCCTGATACAGGCCACATGTTGCGATACAGATAGAGATTGGGGATATGAAAAAACTGAAGATACGATTCACAACGCTATTGACGGCCATTGCTTTTGTCTTGAATCAACTTGCGTTCTATGGAACCAGTGTTGCGATGGTGCCCGAATCGGGTATCGGTTCTGTTTCGGGACAATCGTTGTCAGGAAATCTGTCCGAGCCAGAACCCGTACCTCGTACGTCCTCATTTCAGCTTTCCATTCCGCCCGAGCTGGGCACAATCCAAGAGATGATCTCGGGTAACGGGCCGGCGATCATTCACTTGGAAACCGCCCACGGGAATTACCAAGCCCAGCGAAAAATCCAGGCCATTCTTCACTACTTGAAGCGCCGCTATGATATTGACCTTTTGTTTGTGGAAGGAAGCGCTTTCGAACTTAATCCGGAACTGATCCGGTTTTACCCCAAACGTATGGATGTTACTCTGGAAATCCTGGATGATCTGGCGAAAAAAGCGATTGTCAAAGGTTCCGAACTTTTTCTCGCCGAAGATCGTGAGACCAGGGCCTATGGGATTGAAGATCTCAAGACCTATCGGGCCAATGCGGAGTCCTTCAAACAGGTTTTGATCGAGCAGGGGAAGACCTCGGCCTTTCTTCAAGCTACGGACATCCAAATCAAACGGCTGATCAGCCCCTATATCAACAAGGATCTTAAGGCTTTTATCAATCGCCTTGAAGATTTCGACCGTAAACTTGTTCCGTTTCTTGAATGGCTTTCCTACCTCAAGACAATGGCCCTCGAACACCTGGACCTCGATTTATCCGACCCCATGTCTCAGATCGATTGGCCGATGCTTGTCCGCATGTTCAAACTTCAGGAAATAGAGAAGGAAATGGATCGGGAGAAATTCGAGCAAGAACGGGATAGGTTTTTAAAAACGATTCGAAGGTATATGGCAGGGGCAGTTCGCGAACCGCCCCTGCGTATTTCAGAACCGGTTCTGGCCGAGACAGGTTTAAGCAAAACCAATGCCGAACCTATCCCGCAGCAGAATCGGTACTGGATTTCCCAAATCGTATTTCTTCTTTCCGTGCCGCTGTCTCACCACAAACTGCCTGATCCGGAAACCGGGCTCCTGTTTGAAAACATGATTTCGCGGCTCCCGCGGAATTTCAATTACGGCGCTTATCCCAATGTTATGCGTTTCATCGGGCACCTGGTGCTTCAGAGCGAACTCAGAGCGGATCGTTTGATGAAAGAAATCGGACAGATCCAGGAGCGCATTGCCTACGAATTGGCCGGGACAAAAAAAGAAAAAGAGATCCTTGCTTTACTGGACGATTATCGGCTGCTGGGCCGGCTGTTTTGTTTGGAATTAACGCCGGCCGATTATGAGGAAATAGCGGCGCGTGAAAATTCAAAATTGAATGATCCCCAAAGGATACAACCATCCGCGGTCATCCGCCGGTTTCTCGCCATCAATGACGGGAAGCGTGTCAAGAATGTCCAGTTCAAGCACGTCGGCGAGATCGATCAACTGTTCGAGAAGGCACTCGATTTTTACCGCGGGGTGAATGATCGTGACCGCCGTATGCTCGAAAACATTGAAAAGATATTAAAGCGGGAGGCGGGAAGCAAGAAGCAGGAAGTCGGCAACCCAGAAACAGGATTTAAAAAAACTGCAGGGGCACAATTCATTGCGCCCTTCCACTTAGGGCGTGATCAATCTCGCCCCGACCAAACGGTATTTGGCCTGGATGCACCTAATACCCTTAAAGCCGTTATCATCACCGGCGGATTTCATGCCGAACCTTTCAAAAAGTATTTCGAAGCGCATGGCTGCAATTATGCGCTCATCATACCGTCCCTGACTTCGGCCGATGGCCGCCAGATGTATGTGCGGTCGGTGTTGGAGTTCAGCGAATCGGAACCGGTGCCGACCGGGGCAGGTTTAAGTAGGGGCGGTTCGCGGACCGCCTCTACGAGTTCCACCATGGAAACGCCGGCCTATGCGGCCTTGTCGCGCAGCGAACTCCGCGCCCATGGGATTCGGGTCGGCCGCGTGAATCAGGAAATCCTGCGAACTTCCTTGGCAGTATTACGGAAGAAGAGGATTCGGTTGGATGAATCCGTCAAAACAATCTGGCAGAAGCGGTTCGGGTTAACTGCCGCACGATCCCTGATTCACGGTGGGCATTCCTTGGTCAGGGATTCGCGTTCCGAAGTTCGCGAGGCATACGGGATCCCCGAGAAATGGGTTGTCTTAGAGCAAAGGACGTTTGCCAGCCGACTCGCTAATATTGATTTGCTATTGGACGGCGTGGCCGCTTATGCGGACCAGTTGCCGGATATGAAGCGTTATCTGATTTTAAGCCATTCGAGCTTCTACCAAGATCGGCGGACGAATCTTGAGAAGGCACAAAGACAATTGGATTCCTTAGTCAACGACCGGTTGGATTCGGCGAACGCATCCAAGAAAAAAGAGCTTACGTTGAAATTGGCCCGGCTGATGCTCGGGATTGCGGATCTTTACGCGAATTTACCTGAGTGGCAGGTCCAAGAACTCATCGATAGAAAATATGACGTGTCCTACCAGGAAGCCTGGGACGATTTGGACCAGGCCGCAAAAATTTTGAGTGAACTTTTTAAAGAAGGGATCTCCGAGTCTCATAAGAAAGTGATACAGGAGCTTACCAGGCGGCACGGGGATCTCTCCGGAAAAATTTGGCAGCGGTCACGTTCAAAGGAAGGCCTTAGCCGTTCGGAGATACGGGAATTTCAGGTACCGGAGCAGATTCAAGAGCGTATCGCATCCGCAGGGCTGGGCTGGATCGAGACCTGGATCGGTGCCGAGGCTCCCCGATGGATGGATGGAATCCTTGCCGGAAACACGGACCGGCTTCGGGATCTTATGGGTCACGCACCGGAATCGATTCAGAATGCCATGACCCGAGAAGATCCGGTATGGATTCAAGATCGCATAGGCAAAGTCCAGACGCGGCTTCAGGAATTCATTGCGCAATCGCCCGGAGTCCTTGAAGTCTTCCGCGAAAATGGATATCAGGAGCCTGTCAGTCTTCTCGAAATCGGGGATGATCTTGTCCGGAGAAAAATTGCCCAGCGGTTATTTCAGAATCCTGTGTTTAAGTGCTGGCTTCAAGCCGATTTCCGATTTTGGCCCCGGCCGACCCAAGAAAGCCTCGGGCCCGGAGGCCTGAATAACCTGAATAATAAAGAGGTCCACGGTGTCGGAACGCCGACGCAGACCTCGGAACGCGGTGGGCTCCGAGATACCATGATTGAGATTACAGGTTATCGTCTTCTCCCGGATGGCGGGAAAGAACCTGATGCAATGCGCCGGGGCCAAAACCCATGGGATGCTTTGATGATCACGGGATTCAATTCGCAGGAAGCCGTATTTGCGGCTTTACGTACCGCCGAGAACTCCAAAGATCTTCGGGTCCGTCAACTCTCAAAGGAAATCGAATCAAAATGGTCAATTCCGCAGGCTCGTTCTGAGAGCCGGGCGAGGGAAGAAGCGGAAAGGTTTGCAAGACTTCTTGTTTCAGGCTCGATTCACAATATTTTGATTGTCGAAGATGATCCCGGTATCCTCGCAACCTACAGGGATCATTTATTTATTTCGGATTATTTTTCGAGCCCGTTCCATTCGGAATACGCAACCAACGGTCTTGAGGCGCTCAGAATGATTCACGAATCTTTTCGGCCCGATCTTATTGTTACGGATCTCCGAATGCCGCATATGACGGGCGAGGAAATGATAGCGCGGATCCGTGCCGAGGGGATCGATATACCGATTATTGTAGTGAGCAATACGGAACCCAGTGAGACCTTGACTGCGACACCGAATTTGGTTTACCTCAAAAAGCTGGATCAGGCATCCATCATTTTGCTTCACCTTTTACGAATCCTCATGGCCCGCTCCGAGATGCGAAGCGACAATAGCAGACAGCAGGTTCCGGATGAAACGGTCCGTGCTGAAGCGCGGAGTGTTAAGGTAACCGAAAATATCCGTCCTGATATTACGGAGGATCTAAGGCGGGTCTTGACCCACCCCGACTTGACGGGACTACAGAGGCATGTTGTCCATGCCACCCAGTCGATTTTTGATTATCTGGTCTACGTATCCACCACAGCCCGTTTGATCCTCCAGGACCCGTCTTTGATTGATTCCTATCAAGACCAATTAGAACGTCTCCGTTCAAGACTTGGTCGAAGGTATGGAGTCACACTTTACGTTTTGAAGCAATTGGCGGAAGCGATGCGCTCGGAAGGTGTCTATGCGTCTATGTCCGAGGACGGCCGGTTCTTCCATTTCAATTATTATTCCGCATTACAGAGCGGGGGAGGCGGGGTCTTCGTGCCCTTGCAAGGCAACGATCTGAGTTATGAACAATCCGCCGAAGCCGTGGAAAAGATCTTAAACAAGAAACATGAAAATTTGGATGACCATATTCTGATCGGCACATTGAGGGATGAACTGGCAGACCGGAGTCTTACCTTCGACGATCTGGAGGGGCCTTGCC
>JAMWDC010000185.1:0-1745 GCA_023819025.1 Candidatus Omnitrophota bacterium
TCGCGCACATTACGGCGAGTTTTAATAATACGGTGATTACCATAACGGATCCTCAGGGCAATACTATTTGCTGGTCATCGTCGGGAGCTGCGGGTTTTAAAGGTTCCAAGAAATCCACGCCTTTCGCAGCGCAAGTGGCGTCGGAAAGAGCCGCAAAAAAGGCTCTCGAATTGGGCGTGAAAGAGGTGGAGGTTATGATCAAAGGGCCGGGGTCCGGACGGGAGTCTGCGGTTCGGGCGCTTCAAGCAGGGGGCCTCCAAGTGTGCGCCATCCACGATGTGACGCCATTGCCTCATAACGGCTGTCGACCGCCTAAGAGAAGGAGAGTCTAGCTTTATGGGAAGAAGAATAGAACCTGTATGTCGCCTTTGCCGCCGAGAAGGCATCAAACTGTTTTTGAAAGGTATCCGCTGTTCGGGAGATAAATGCGCGATCGAACGGAGCAATCAGCCTCCGGGGATGCACGGCGGGACGCGCCGCTTAAAACTTTCCGATTACGGGATGCAGCTTCGAGAAAAACAGAAGACAAAGAAAATTTATGGGCTCTTGGAACGCCAGTTTCGGGTTTTCTTCAGCCGTGCGGCCCGCAAGCGCGGAGTCACCGGGGAAATGTTGATTTCACTTTTAGAACGCAGGCTGGATAACGTCCTTTATCGTTTACTTTTTGTTTCTTCAAGGGCGGAAGCGCGTCAATTAGTGAATCATGGAAATGTTTTGGTTAACGGCCGTCTGGTCAATATCGTTTCCTACCTGGTGAAACCCGGCGACAAGATTGAGTTGAAGAAAAAAGAATCATTGATCAATCGTGTCAAGGCCAATTTAGAGATGCTTCAAGACCGGTCCATCCCGGGATGGTTGGTCTTGGATAAAGATCTCCTCGAGGCCAAGGTAGAAAGAATGCCGACCAAAGCGGATGCAGGTCTCCCGGTCGAGGAATCATTGATTATCGAGTTGTATTCTAAGTAAAGGTCCAGATCCAAGACCTGAGGTTGTCATAAAAGCCAAAGGGTTAAGAAATACAGGATTATTAAGATTCATTTAAGGAGGAATCCAATGGGAATTCGATGGAAAACATTTGAGATGCCGAAAAGGCTTGAGGTGGACAAAGAGACCTTAACACCCACGTACGGAAAATTTATCGCCGAACCTTTCGAAAGAGGATTTGGAACAACGATCGGTAATGCGCTCCGGCGGGTTTTGATTTCTTCCATTGAAGGGGCTGCAGTTACCAGCGTCAAGATCGAAGGGATGATGCATGAGTTTTCCACTCTCGACGGGATGTTGGAAGACGGTACCCAAGTCGTTTTGAATATCAAGAAGTTGGTTTTGAGGTATCACGGGAAGGGGCCCAAGGTCATTTTTATTGACACAAAAAAGAAAGGACCCGTGACTGCCCGCGATATTCAAGCGGATGAGACGATCGAGATCATCAATCCGGATCTGGTCCTTTGTACCTTGACCAAAGAAATTCATCTAAAAATCGAACTGGAGGTCGGGCGGGGCCGTGGTTATGTCCCGGCGGAGAAGAATAAAAAGGAAGGTACGCCCATTGGAATGATTGCGGTGGATTCGATTTTTTCGCCGATTACCAAGGTCAATTTTACAGTTGAGAATACCCGCGTTGGTCAAATCACGGATTATGACAGTTTGATCCTCGAGATTTGGACCAACGGGGCCATGGGGCCGGAAGAGGCCATGCTGTATGCCTCGAATATCCTCCAGCGCCACCTCGATATTTTCGTCAA
>JAMWDC010000185.1:1755-5076 GCA_023819025.1 Candidatus Omnitrophota bacterium
ATTCCGGAGGAGGAGGAAGAAGAAGAGGAAGAAGACGATCATTTTAAGGAGCTGATCTCCAAACCCATCAGCGAGCTCGAGCTCTCCGTGAGGAGTGCCAATTGCCTTGAGGCTGCCAATATCAAGACGATCGGTGATCTCGTCAGAAAGACTGAGGCCGAAATGCTCAAGTATAAAAATTTCGGCAAAAAATCTCTTTCGGAAATTACCGGTATCCTTGCCTCCATGGGGCTCACGTTGGGCATGAATGTCGAAGAAAGGTTAAAAGGGAAGAAGAGCTTGCCGGTGATTGATGCGGCTGCTGCCGATACGTCGACCACCGTCAGTTCGACCTAAGACACCGAAGGCACGGTTTGATTCAGGGAACTTTATGAGACATCGAAGGTTGAGGAGAAAGCTTGGAGTCAAAAGTAAACACCGGAAAGCGCTCCTCCGAAATTTGATGAGGGGGCTTGTTTATTACAAACGTATCCGGACCACGGTGACAAGGGCGAGAGAAGCCAGCGCTTTTGCCGATCAAATGATTACATTGGCGAAGCGCGGGGATCTGGCTTCTCGCCGGCTTTTGATTGCGAAACTCGGTTCCGAGGATGTGGCTAAAACTTTGATCACCCGGATTGCGCCTCATTTTAAAGACCGCAAAGGCGGCTACACCCGGATTCTTAGAACGGGTTTCCGCAACGGCGACGGCAGTGACATGTGCCTTCTTGAATTCTCGGCGTTGATCGAGATTCCAGAAAAGGCGCAGAAACCCAAGAAGGAGAAGAAGAAAAAGGCGGAAGCCAAAGAGGCTGACAAGGTTGAAGTGAAAGAAAAACTTAAAAAGGAAAAAGTTAAAGAGGAGGAGGAAAAGCCAGGGGCAGAAGCCCTGAAGCCCGAAGAGGTCCTTCCGCTCAAAGAGGGAAAACCCAAACCGGAAAAAGAAGAGAAAAAAGAGGAAAAGAAAGAATCGGAAAAGAAAGGCGGATTTTTAAGCTCGCTGCGTAAATTCCTCAAAGGCGAGTGAATATGGTAGCGTGCAAAAAATTCTGTTCCGTTTCCATGTCTGTACAGGATGAAAAGGGCGCACGAGATGGATACCGTTACCAAACTTCAGTATGCACTAGCCCAGCGAGTTCTTTCAGTCAATCCCTCCCTGACGCTTTCCATCACCGCTAAAGCCAAAGAATTGAAAGCCCGCGGGATCAACGTGGTATCCCTGAGTGCTGGAGAACCCGATTTTGACACTCCCGAATACATCAAACAGGCGGCCATTACAGCACTTGAGAAAGGAGATACAAAATATACCCCGGCCTCCGGAATCCTCGACCTGAGAAAGGCTATTGCCGCAAAACTTAAGCGCGATCAGGGATTGACATTTGAGCCCAGCCAGATCCTCGTCTGCATGGGGGCAAAACATGCCCTCTTTAATGTTTTCTTTGCCCTCCTGAATCCGGCCGATGAGGTTTTAATTCCGTCTCCTTATTGGCTGAGCTATCCGGAAATGGTGACTCTTTCGGGCGGGAAGTCCGTCTTTTTAAAAACGAACGAAGAGGATCATTTTAAACTCAGGCCCGAGATTTTGCGCAAGGCGTTGAACGCCCGCTCCAAGATTTTGGTTCTGAATTCGCCTTCCAACCCTACAGGTTCAGTCTATACGCGGGAGGAATTGCTCGGACTGATCCGTGTCTTGAGGGATCATCCGAATGTACTGATCCTTTCCGATGAAATCTATGAGAAGTTGGTTTTTGATGGCGAAAGGCATTATTCGATTGCCACGCTCGATCCCGAAATCGCAAAACGTACCGTAATCGTCAACGGTCATAGCAAGGCCTATGCAATGACGGGTTGGCGTTTGGGATATGTGGCTTGTCCGGATAAAAAACTGGCCGAAGCGGTGGACAGCATTCAAAGCCACACCACATCCAATCCGACCTCTTTCGCACAACCCGGCGGCGTGATTGCTCTTGAAAAAGGCGATGATGATGCTATGAAGATGTGCAAAATCTACGAGAGAAGGCGCAACCTTCTCTTTGAGAAAATTCAGGCGATCCCAAAACTCAAGCCCATTCTTCCCAAAGGTGCCTTTTATATGTTTACCAACATCCGTGCTACCGGCATGGATTCTTTGACATTTACGGAATCGCTCCTCGGTGAAGCTCACGTGGCGGTTGTGCCGGGTCAGCCGTTTGGAAGTAATGAACATGTCCGTTTGACTTTTGCGGCTTCTGAAACTGTCCTGGACGAGGCATCGCGCCGTATCGCGGATTGGCTCAGTAAGAAGTAGTATCCCGCATTCTCATTTCACGGAGTCTTCTTCAACGAAGACCCGACCATTTTTCTTGCCCGAGGTATAACTTTCCGCAGGAATATCCGGACGGTCGATCCATGCCTTCTTTTAGACGAGAGAAAATTCTGTTGCTCCATCCGGATAACCGTTTCGGATGAGAATTTGTTTGAGACTCGGCGCCAGGGGCCGTACAATAAATTCCTATGCGCCCAATTCAGAAAATAAAAGTCGGCGAGATCCTTGATCGAGATTACCTTGAAGGCATCCTCCGCGAGATGAATTATCAAAAATGTGAAGCCGTTTCACGGCCGGGTGAGTATGCCGTCCGAGGCGGCATCCTCGATATTTATCCCATGACGTACCGCCTGCCGATTCGTTTGGAGTTTGAGAGCGATCGGATTCTTGCCATCCGTAATTTCTCCACGATCGAGGGGACGCCTCTGGCGCATTTTGACGAAGTCTATCTTATTCCTGTGAGCGAGACATTTGAGAAGAAAATTTCTCGCTTCAAAGAGCAGTTCGAAGCTTACGAGCCGTTAACTTCGGTGACCGATCTGGAATCGGGGGATTATGTCGTGCATCTGAAGTACGGGATCGGCCGTTTCCTCGGGACCAAGCAGATTCAAATCCAAGGCCAGATGCGCCGGCACTTGGCGATCGAGTATGCTGCCCGGGAAATTCTTTATCTGGATCCCAAGGAACCGCTCGAGCGCTATATCGGCGGCGAGGGCGTCGGTCCCAAACTTACAAAACTGAACACCAGGGAATGGGAAAGGGTTAAGAAAAAAACCCGTCTCGCCGTTCATCGGGTAGCTCAGGAGATGCTTCAGCTTCAAGCCAAACGCAAACTATTGCATGGCTTTAGCTTTCCTAAGGATCAACCTTGGCAGAAGGAATTTGAGGCGGAGTTTCCTTTTGAAGAGACGGCGGATCAGAAGAAAGCCGTTGAGGAGGTTAAACGCGATATGGAAAGTGCCCGGTCGATGGACCGGCTTTTATGTGGTGATGTAGGTTACGGGAAAACGGAGGTAGCGATGCGGGCTGCATTCAAG
>JAMWDC010000001.1 GCA_023819025.1 Candidatus Omnitrophota bacterium
TGCTCATTACACCCTGTTCGAAGCATCCACGCTTGATAAGAAACGCGTCGTCTTGCAGGTTGCAGAACATATGGGGAAGAGTGATGTGCGTTGTATCTCCTTGTCCGACACTCTCAATTTGCAGTTGAATGCATCGGTTGTCAACACACGGAAAACCGTAAAAATCCGCGTCGGCGACGAATTATTTGGCCGGATTATCAATGTCTTCGGAGAGCCCATTGATGGGATGGGGCCTCTCAAGTCTACGGAATTCAAAGTGACACGACGTCCACCACGCGAAGAAATATTTCAGATTAAAAGTAAATATTCGGAAAAGGCCGAACTGTTAGAAACCGGCATTAGATATAGCGATGTGTTGTTTCCCTTGATCAAGGGCAGTAAGACGGGGGTTCTGGGGGGTGCAGGGTGCGGCAAAAGCGTTGTGATTCTCGAATTGATCAATAACGTGGTTAAAAAGCACGATGGGGTTTGTGTTTTTGTCGGTATTGGCGAACGCATCCGCGAAGGAAATGATCTTTTTAACGAACTCAGAGAAAACAATCTTCTCCCAAAAGTGAAGTTGGTTTTTGGTCAGATGAATGAACCCCCGGGCGCACGGTACGAATGCGTCAATACAGGGATTACTCTCGCCGAGGATTTGGCGGAACAAAATAAGGAGGTCCTCTTGTTTATGGACAATGTATTCCGATTTGTTCAAGGGGGACAGGAAATCTCCACCCTGCTCGGGAGAGTCCCGGGAGAATCAGGTTATCAGCCGACCTTAGCGTCCGAAGTGAATTCCATCGAAGAAAGGATTCGTTCGATCCACGGGGGAGGATCTATCACGTCTTATCAGGCCGTTTACGTTCCCGCAGATGATATGACCGATCCGGCAGTCGTTGCGCTTTTTAGCTGTTTGGACACAGTTTTGACCCTTTCTCGCGATCTCGCACAACGGGGTTTCTTCCCGGCGATTGATGCCCTTACCAGTTCTTCGTCCTTTCTTGATGCTCGCATTCTGGGCGAACGTCATTATAATGTTAGCCAGAAAATTATTGCACTGTTTGCAAAATATAATTCACTAAGGCGTATTGTTCAAGTTGTCGGTCTTGAGGAAATTCCGAAAGAGGACCAGATCGACTATAAACGCGGAGAAAAGCTTTTAAATTTCATGACGCAGCCCTTTACTGTTGCCGAGGCATTTACCGGAAAAAAAGGCGGATTCGTTGCTCTAGAGGATGCTGTTTCGGATTGCGAAAAGATCCTAAATGGCGTCTATGATAAGTTGACTTCGCAAGATTTTTACTTGATCGGCCGAGCGCCGCACTAAGGTACTGATGAATACTCCGATCGAGAGAACCGGCTATCGCATTGTCGCGGAATCCGGTTTTATCTCAAAAGAGGATTTAGATCGTATCTATCGAGAATCAGAAAACTCGGATCTTACATTCTCCCAGCTCCTTGTCAGGAGTGGCCTCTTAAAAGAATCCGAGCTTCTTGGCTTGTACGCGAAACATCTGGGGATCCCCTTCATTAATTTGAAAACGCTTGTGATCGACAAAGCGATTCTATCCAAAGTACCGGTTAAATTTGCCGCCTATTACAAGTTCTTCCCCATGAGATTGAACGACCGACGTTTAACCATCGCCATCTCAAAATTATTGGATGTCCATGTGTTGGATGAGATTCGTTTTGGCCTGGGATACGAGATCGAAACTGTGCTTGCTCCTGAAAAAGAGATTGAAGAAATGTTGAATCGTTACTATGGCTTGGGAGCCGATACGGTAGACAAGATCTTGACTCACGGTTCCGGTTTGTCTCCGGTTCCTTCCGAATCGATGTCAACACACGAAGTGGAGGATATCGAAACACTTGCAGAAACTCCCTCGGTTGTTCAACTGGTCAATCAGATTATTCTGGATGCTTATAAAAAACGGGCAAGTGATATTCATTTAGAACCTTACCGTGACAAGGTCAGGTTGCGTTATCGCATCGATGGGCAGCTTTATGAACAAAACGTCCCACCTGAATGGAAGAAGTTTTTTATGTCCATTCTGTCGAGAATTAAGATCATGGCGAATCTTAACATTGTCGAACGGCGTTTGCCTCAGGACGGGAAAGCACGTGTCAAGACACAGGAACAAACTTTGGATTTGCGTATTTCATCGATTCCGACCCCTCACGGAGAAAGTATGGTGATTCGTCTTTTGCCGAGCCGGATGATATTGAATCTCGATCAAATCGGCTTCCATGAGGAACATCGCAGGACATTCGAAGCTCTTATTCGGAAACCCCACGGGGTCATTTTCATGACGGGGCCTACGGGGAGCGGGAAAAGCACCACGCTTTACGCCGGTCTGAATGCGTTGAATACCGTCGAGAGAAAAATCATCACAATTGAAGATCCTGTGGAATACGAATTGGAAGGAATCGCCCAACTTCAAGTGACGCCGGAGATCGGGTTGACCTTTGCACGCGGTTTAAGAAACATGTTGCGTCATGATCCCGATGTGATGATGGTAGGGGAGGTTAGGGATTTGGAGACTGCGGACATTGCAATTCGAGCCGCATTGACCGGTCATTTAATCTTGTCAACCCTTCATACGAACGATGCGTCGAGCGGAGTCACACGGCTTCTGGATATTGGTGTTGAACCCTATTTGATTGCTTCGAGTGTGGTGGCATTTATTGCCCAGCGGTTAGTGCGTGTTGTCTGTCCCCATTGTTCTCAAGAGAAGCAGGTATCTGCGGAGGTCCGGGCGATGATTGCGGCCGATCTTGAAATGTCCCATGACGAGGAGATGGTACTCCGGGCTGGGAGAGGTTGTGATGAGTGTAACGGTACAGGTTTTTGGGGGCGAACTGCAATCCATGAAATTCTCATTGTGAACGAAAAAATCCGTGAACTTATCTTCCGTCGTGCTTCATCGGAGGAGATTAAATTAAGGGCGCGCGAGTTGGGAATGGTAACACTCCGTCGGGATGGATGGCGTAAGGTTTTGAGCGGGCTGACCACCCCGGAAGAAGTTTTACAGCTGACCCCGGCCGATGAAGTGATGGAAAAGCAGTTATCCGCGCCCCCTCACTTGACTAAAAAAGAAGACGGAGAGGGTTTGTTGCTTTCCTCGATCGAAGCGGATCAAGGACCTCCACATGAGCGCGATGAAACTTCTCTTGTTCAGGATAAGCCTAAACGGCCAGAACGCGTGGGTCCGTCAGAGACTAAGCAGATGCTTTCGGCGTTTACGGATCGAAGGAGTTATCCCCGGATCAAAATTGAAGCGTCGGTCAAGTTTCGAGTCATCGATATCAGTCAGGTGATATCGGTTCAAGAAGGTTCCCCCCAATGGGACCAGATGGGCAAAACCGAAGACGTTAGTGCGAGCGGTGTTGCATTTTTAACCCATCATTTTCTGACTCTGGGAAATGTCCTAGAAATGACGATTCTACTTCCCGACAAACAGCAGAAAGAGATTCATTGCGTAGGTCGCGTGATTCGGGTGGTACGAGTGCTGGATTCGACGCCACCCCGTGCAGAGTATGCGTACAAAGTGGCCGTCTCTTTTCTTGCGATTCCCAGTGATGACCGTTTACGGATCGAACATTTCTGCAAGGAGCAGGGATCGGGGTGAAAAAATTTTGCTATCGGGCTAAAAAAGGGCCTCATGAAACGGTTGAAGGAATCGTAACTGCGGAATCCCAGGATGAAGCGATCGACAAGATCAATCAGATGGGCCTTTTTGCAGTTGATGTCAAAGTCCAACGCCCCAACTATACCCCCCGGGGTTTAGTTTTCCGACTGAGAAGAAATAAAATGAAAGGGCGCGATATCATCGCGTTTTACCGACATTTAGGCCGGCTGACGCGATCCGGCGTGCCCATCTTACGGGCGCTGAATTTAATTACCGAGCAAATTCAATCCGAAACAGTAAAATCGATTTTGGAAGATATTCAAATGGCAGTCCGTCAGGGACATACGTTGTCTTCAGCCCTTGCGATCCACCCAACGATATTTTCTCCTTTTGATATTGCCATGATCCAAGCCGGTGAAAGCGCAGGACATATGGAAGAAGCGCTCATCAAGGTTGTGAACTATCGTGAACAGTTCGAGAGCCTGTCTTCCAAGGTCCGTTCAGCATTGGCTTATCCCTTATTGGTCCTTTCGGCAGGTATTTTAACTGCAGGCTTTATGTTGTATTATGTGGTACCCCGCTATATGCGGTTCTTTTCCGATTTGGGACAACAATTACCTTTGCTGACCCGGATTCTGATTGCCGTGAGTCAATGGATTACGACTTATGGGATATGGATTTTACTCCTAGGGATTTTATCTTCAATCGCGATAAGAAAGGTGTTGACTTTGAAATCGTACCGACAACGCTTCCACCAGATCCTGCTCGAAATCCCGCTTCTTGGAAGCCTCTTCATAAAAATTGAAACCGTTCATTTGACACGGACACTGGCGTTACTCGTGAAAAGCGGTATCCCGGTTCTGAACGCCGTGAAAATTGCAATTCCCGTCCTCAGGAATGAGGGCATGAAACACGAACTTGAACAATGCTATCAGATGATCGAAGATGGACGGTCCTTAAGTGAGAGTTTGCGACATTCAAAGTATTTCCCGGGGTTATTGATCCAGTTGGTGACTTTGGGTGAGGAATCCGGCCGGCTCGACGAGGCCTTAACCGAAATTGCGGATTGGTATGAGCGAGATACGGTCGAGGTAATCCATATCGGGACCCAGCTTTTAGAACCCGGCGTTATTTTACTGGTTGGATTATTTTTAGGGCTTGTGGTGATATCGGTTCTCTTACCCGTTTTCAGTATTCAGGCAACGATCGTTTCCTAAGCAGAGAGGAGAAGGGAAGACGAAGATGATTCTCGTCGGGTGGTGGTTTAAAAACGCTGTGAGCATGGAATGGAGGCTTTCATGAAAGTACGTCGTGCGTTGGTTTATGGAAGAAAAGGTTTCAGTTTAATTGAAATTTTATTGGTGGTGATTATCATCGGCACTTTATCAGCAATGGTTGTTCCAAGATTGTTGGGCCGATCCGACCAAGCCCGCATCACAGCAGCCAAAGCGGATATTGAAGTTAATATTCCCACCGCTTTGAAGTTATACGAACTCGACAACGGATTTTTCCCCACGACCGAGCAGGGACTCAACGCGCTTTTAAAGAAACCGACCTCAAGTCCGGAGCCCCAAAATTGGAATGGGCCCTACTTGGAGAAAATACCGATGGATCCTTGGGGGAGGCCTTATCAATATCGATCGCCCGGGACTCAACGTCCGCACGATTATGATCTTTTCTCGAAGGGTAAAAATGACCGCGCTGAAAAGACTGACGACGATATTGTCAATTGGGAGTAGCTCATCGCATCGGATGAAAACCCAAACGGGCATGATTCTGCTCGAAATTTTATTGAGTGTGTTAGTGCTATCCGTCGGGCTTATCGCCGTCTATCGGCCTCTTTTGGCGTCTCTCAGTGCCCTCGATTATGCCGATACGCGGCTCGAAGCCCGCCATTTTATCGCAGACCGAATCTGGGAATGTCAACGCGCCATCCTTGAGAAGAAACGGCTGCCGACCATGGTCCAGAAGCAGCCGGTGGTATTGAATAAACGGCAGGCTTATTATCAGGTGAAGATCATGCCTTTGAGTCCCGATAACCATTTGCTACGATTGAATCATGTGGTTTGGTGGCGCGCTGGCGGGCGTATCAAAAATGTCAAACAATTCACCTACGTCAATCTGCCCTATGAGAAAAATTCGTAATCAGTCGGGTTTAACCATGATGGAGATCTTGGTGGCTGTTTTAATTATTTCTTTTTTGGCTGGAGTTCTCTATACTACTTTTTCTCACGGCATGGATGTATGGCGCCGAGCCGTGAGGGGATTTCCGGAATCAGATATGGATATTTTTTTTGATAAAGTATCTACGGATTTGAGAAATGCCTTTGCCTTTTTGCCTAAATCATTAATGGGTACAACCCATTCCGTACAATTTTATACCCTCGTCCCCTCAGGGGATTTTACAGTAACCATCGTCAAAGAGCCCATGCAGGAGCCGGCTCGTGTTCGTTATGATTTCGATCGAGACCATAAGGCGATCTGGAGGCGTCAGGAACGGTACCCTCAAATTCTTTACGCCTACAGCGGACTCCAACCACGGGTCGCAAAGTTAGCCGAGGGCATTTCGAATATCGAACTTGAGTACTATGCCTATGATGAAAACGCTAAAAAATTTGTCTGGTCTTCCGGTTGGGATAAGTCGTATTTGCCGTGTGCAGTGAGAATGAAGCTGACTTCTGAAAAGCCGTCGGCGAAAAAGGTGTTCATGCGTGTCATTTCGATCCCTGCGGGTATGACAGCCAATTAAGGAGTTCAGGGTGGGTAAGGTACGGCTTCCGGTGTCGGGTTTGATTCCGTCGGGCCGCATGCGGGATTTGGTCGCTGTGGATTTATCATCCAGTTCGGTCAAAGTAGTCCACGCGACTCGGGGTCCGGAAGAATTGGTTGCCTTTCGTCATCTAAACACCAGAGAATTTGGTGAGAACGCCGATGATGAAATCA
This sequence comes from Candidatus Omnitrophota bacterium, assembly GCA_023819025.1. Taxonomy (GTDB): domain Bacteria; phylum Omnitrophota; class Omnitrophia; order Omnitrophales; family Aquincolibacteriaceae; genus JAMWDC01. The sequence continues at coordinate 6,555 of JAMWDC010000001.1, forward strand.
GTCAATATCTTGCGGGTTGCATTAAGGAATTCGGTGTCTCTTCCAGAGATATCTTATGCATGATCCCCTCCACACTTTTTATCTCTAAAAACGTCGATATGCCTTCCAGTGACAGGGAAGAGATCGATAAAATTATTGATCTGCAAGCAGGTCGCTATACGCCTTATTCCCGTGACGAGATCGTGATTGATTATGTCTGCATGGAGACGACCGGGCAACATTATACGAATGTCTTGCTGATCATCGTGAATCGGCAAGTGGTCGATCGCTATCTGCAGGTTGCGGGAAAGGCGGGGCTGAATATCGAGCGGTTTGTGATTTCTTCAGAAGGAATGGCGAATTGTTATGATGCCATGGATGAAACGGGATCCGATTCGTATGCCGTCGGAGGAATCCATATTGAGGAGAATTTTTCCGACTTTACCGTCATCAACAATCATCAGATGGTATTTGTCCGGAATATACCGGTTGGGTTCAATCATTTCAAAAAGGATCGGGAGCATGCCCTCAACGATTTTTTGGGTGAGCTGGACAAATCCGTGGTTGCTTACCGGGATCAAGGCGTAGGGAAAACCATCAAGTCGATGATCGTTACGGGTTTGATCGACGGGCTTGCTTTTTTGGAGGAATCTATTCGAAAGACGATCAACCGGCTTTACGGTCCGGGTGGCGAAGTGAAGTTCGTCCCGTACGCTACACTTTTCCAGGCCGAGAGTGATTTAACTCAGCGCCTAGAATCGGAACAGAAGAATTCTTTTTTCCCCCTGATGGCGTCTCTTTCGGCTTTATTGTTTTTAAAAATCGATTTGACCCCCAAAGAAATCAAGTTAAAAAGGCGCGTCCGGCAAGGCAGTAAAGAGGTGATGACCTTAGGCATTTTGATCATGGTATGTCTTGTCTTATGGTGCTTATATCTCGCAACAAAGATTTATATCAAAAGTGACATTATCCAAAAATTGGATGAGATCCAATCTTCTACCGCGGAAGATGCGCGTCTTTTAGAACGAGCCTCAACGAAAACGCGTGTTGTCAAATCGTTGCTCAAGGACCGGGGAAAAGCGCTCTATGTCTTTGAAAGGGTGACGTCGTTAATTGGGAAAGAAATCTATTTGACGGATTTTAGCTACGATACGGCGGGGGATATTTTGCTTGTGGGGACGGCAAATTCAATGTCTCGGGTTTTTGCGTTTGTTTCCGAACTTGAGGAATCAAATTACTTTAGCAGCGTTAAAACCAAATCGACCAAGACGCGTCGTGTTGGACAAATGGACGTTGCCGATTTTGAAATTGAGTGCACATTGTCCGGGGAAATTTAGGTGTTTGGATGATTGTTGAACAAGTCGAAACGTTTTATTCCAAGCTGTCAAAAAACGGGCAATTACTTTTCATTATTGCCGTGATCTCTTCTCTGATGGCGCTCATGGATTTGCTAGTGTTAGGTCCTATCCTGACCCATATCCATTCCATGGATTTGGATATAGCGGACAAAACAGCGGCGTTGAAGCGTGATTTGAGGATCTTATCGTTCCGGGATGGGATCTTGTCAGAATATAAGAAGTATCAATCTTATTTGGATTCCGGCGAGAAGACCCAAGAACAGATCGTGTCGGCTTTATTGAATAAGATCGAGTCCTTTGCGAAGGAAAAATCGGTATCGATATCAGATGTTCAACCCGGGGATATGACAGAAAGTTCCATTTTTCAGATCTATAAGACGTCATTATCGGGCGAAGGTAAACTCTTAGATGTTTTGCAATTTATGGACATGCTTGAAGAATCCGATTACCTATTTCGGGTGATCAAGTTTACATTAACCCCGAAATCGAAAGGTGCCGACGTCATGAAATTTACTTTAGATATCGAACGGGTCCTTGTGGCAGGTGAAGAGATCACTCTTGAAGTTGACAAGGAGGCCTCCGGTCTGTCTCTCGAAGAATCAGCGGAAGCGGCTGAGGAATCGACGAGTGAGACAGACGCAATATTGGATGAGGCCGGTTCCAACACAGAACTACCCCCGGATGAATCGGCAACCGAGGATGCGGCATCACCCGCCGGTGTGTAAAGGTTCAAATTTGGACAGTACGGAAGAAGTTTTTTGGGGGAATCCGTCTGATTGTAAACGTGAGGCACTATTCTTTCAAAACATGCAGACCATTATTATGCGGTGATTCTGGTCGGCATCCATTCGCTTCCACGACACGGTTTCAAGGGGTGCTCAAAATCACAGTCATCATCGGGTTGGTATTGTTGATTTGGGCTCATCCCAGTTTCGGTAAAAGTGTCGAGGACTATTATAAGGCGGGGGTCCGATATTTAGATAAGGGTAAATATGCAAAAGCCATTCGGCAGTTTCAAAAGATTCTGCAAGAGAGGCAGGATCTCCCGCAAATTTATAATCTGATGGGTGTTGCCTATTTACGAGAGGGGAAATCCATCGAAAGCGCCGTTGGATCTTTCCAGGAGGCGGTAAGGCTCGATCCCCATTTTACGGAGGGGTATTATAATTTGGGGGTGACGTATGTGGGGCCAGGGGATAATCCTTCCTTAGCCGCGCAATATTTTGAAAAGGCTATCGAAACCAATCCAGATTTTTTTCCTGCTTATTTAGGATTGGGGTGGATTACGTTATCGATCAATAAGGATCCGGAAAAAGCCATTTTGTTATTCGAAAAAGCAATTCAATGCCCCGAAAAAAAGGCGGAGGCGTATTACGGGTTGGGCATGGCTTATGCCACGCTGGGCAAAAAAGAAATGACCCTGATGCCGATTTCAATGCTAAGGTCCATGAACCGGCTGGATCTTTCATCGATCGAGGAATCGATGATCAAGGAAAAACCCGGTCAAGGGGATGGCTCATAGCGCAGGACTGAAGATTCGAAGACTCGAGACATGCCATATTCCGGGATGGTATCTAACGCGGGTTTTTCGGGGATTGATGGGCTGTGTCCTGCACCGATTGTATCGTCCTGATTTCGTGTTCCAAAAGAGCAAGCGTTTGAGCTAAGGTTTCGGTACGGTTGTTTTGTTCATTGACATAGAGGGTTAAAAGGAGGCTTAGAAAAATAAAAGCAACGAGCAGGAGGAAAAAGACAAAATTACTCGGCAGTGAAAAACCGGTTAGTTCGGAAAGAGTGACAAGGATATTTTCGTTCAGGGATAACACGAGTCCTGAAAAGGAAGCCCCGAGCCAAAACATCGAATACTTAAAGGTCATTTTTTGCCGTCGGATTAGCTCCACGACGGTCAGGAGGATTAAAAGAGAGGTGATGATGACAAAAAGTTTGGTCTGCATTTTTTCTCCTATTGTTTTCTTTTTAACGTGTCGATGAGAATGGCGAAGGTAACCTTGATCATGTAGTAAATGGTTGAAAAATATCGAATCGAAGAAGTCCCGCCCAGGCGTTTGCGCATGTTGACAGGGACTTCTCGAATTCGGGCTCCATACCGAGTGGCGATCTTAATGGCTTCAGGTTCCGGGAAATCGATCGGATAATAACGAGAAAAATGCTCAATGAGATGTTTGCCCGTTGCTCGAAAACCCGATGTCGGATCTGTCAAGTAGACTCTGGTAAGCCAGCCGAGGAGAACCGAGAAAAACCGGATGCCCATTCTTCGTAAAAAAGTTGATTTAAAGCGTGAGCGGTCCGACAAAAAACGGCTTCCGATACAGAGGTCGGCTTCATCGTTCAAAACCGGTGATAGAACATCTTTGAGATAGGCGGGGTCGTGTTGTGCATCTCCGTCAATTTGGATTGCGATATCGTATCCTTTTTGATGCGCGTACTTGAAACCAGTTTGAACAGCACCACCGATGCCGAGATTATAAGGGAGTGTTACAACGTGGGCGCCGCCTTGAGACGCTTTTTGGGCTGTGTCATCGCGGGATCCGTCATTGATCACTAAGATTGTGTAATTCGGATAACGCTTTGAGATATCTTGAACCAACCGTTTGATGACCCTGCCCTCGTTGTAGGCAGGGATCATGACGAGGATGCGCTTCTTTTGCATGATATTTCAATTTCGGATCATTTTGCCATAGACTTTAATGATGGAAAAGGCTTCTCAGGTGATTCGGGCTGTGCGTCAGAAGATCGATGGGTTTCTATTGATGATTAAGCAGAAATTCCAAGAAGCCCATCTTGCCTATGAAGGCTTAAACCTTCAGCAGGGATCCCCGAGATTGATTTTATTTGTTATATCCTTTTTGTTTGTAAGTAGTTACGCAATTTACTTTAGAACTTATAAGCTTCATCGATTCTTGAATTTGGAATACAACTTTACACGCACCCAAGCTGAGAAAATTGTGACCGAGAAAATGACCAAACAGCTGAGAAGCATCATCGATCTTCAATTCCCTCAGATGGCGGATCGTGAAAAATCTCTCTTAGCAGAAGAGCGCGTTAAGGCTGCAAAAAATTCCGAAAAGGATAAATTTGAAGAAGCTGTTCGGCAAACCCAAAGATCCATGGTTCCGAGCTGGTATATGACATCGTCCCCACCCCAATCACGACACTACCTCCTTGAAGCCGATCCGTATTATTATTATTACTTCACGAAAAACCTCTGTGAAACAGGTAAACCAGGCCCACCTTTGGAACGGCGCGGTGTGGTTTTTAACCCCCTGCGGAGATTTCCGATGGGAATGTCTGAGAGCGCCCTCGGGCATTCCTATGTAGGGTACTATTGGTTTCGGGCTGCGCATTTTTTTAATTCTAAAATCGATTTGATGGAATCGCTTAATTATGTTCCCCTTATTTTGGTTGTATTGGTGATCTTTGTTTTCTTCGTTTTCTGCCGTGTTATGCAGTTGGGGCTCTTGGCAGCTTTTTTGGGGAGTCTCGCCTTGGTCGGCGCGCCCATTTTTATCCAACGCAGTCAGTTTGGGTGGTACGACACCGATCCGTACAACTATATCTTTCCCTTCAGTATTCTGGCAGTTTATTTATGGGGAGTTGGGGGAGATAAACGATGGCTGCTAGGATCCGTTGCCGCGGGTTTTCTGACCGGGCTTTATTCTAATTTCTGGCCTGGTTGGCCGTTTATTTTTTATTACTTAAGTGTCAGTGGCTCGGTGATAGGATGTATTGTTTGGTTTTTTCGGCGAAAGTTTATGAATTCTTTTATCAAGAGCACCCTCGGATATATTCTAGCGGCTCTGTCTTTTCTCATGTTTTTTATGCCCTCGACTGTCTTATGGGCTGCACTCATGGAGCCGTTGAGGGCACTGCCATTATTTGCGAGCAAGAGCGGTGTTGTGAATTTATGGCCGAATGCACTCTTGGCCGTAGGCGAAACCAAAGAGGTCTCATTGAGAAAACTCGTGTATCTTATTGGGAATCAGCTTACGTTGTGGTTAGCTGGGATGGGCGTTGTCCTTACCCTTGGAAGTTTTTTTGTGCGGCAGAATATTCTGTATATTAGTCAGTGGTTTCTTCTCATGGTTTTGATTTTGCCTCTTTTGATGTTATCGCTAAATGTTGAACGTTTTACGCTTTTATTTGTCATACCCATGAGCATTTTTGTGGCGGCAGGTATTGAAAGGGCTTATGAACTCCTTGGGCATTTATTTTGCCTCTTCATCAGAAACCGCCCCTTTCAACAAATTTTTCGAGTCATTTTGGGCGGTTCCATGCTGCTAATATTTTTACCGGCGGCATCCATTACAGCCCATATTTCTGCTCAGATCGATCATACGATTATGAATGATACATGGTTTGATGCCTTAAGTACGATCCGTCAGAAAACCCCTCAACATTCAGTAGTTATCAGTTGGTGGCCCCCTGGACATTTTATCACTTCAGTTGCAGAAAGGGCCGTTTTTACAGACGGAGGATCCCAGCATTTGCGCGAAACCTATTGGGTGGCCAAAGGTTTGTTGGAAATGGGCGAGGACGTAGCTGTGGGAATTTTTCGAATGTTGAATATTTCGGGTGCATCTGCGACATCCTTTTTGGAATCTTTGGGATTTCCTCCCTCAAAAATAGTCGGGTTTATCCTTCAGATAGTTCCTCATTCGAAAGGAGTTGCCCTGAAGATGTTGGAGCAATCATCCACCGGATTATCCCTGAGCCAAATGAAGCATCTTGTTGATTTGACCCATGGCAACACTCCACCACGTCCCAATTATATTTTAATGTACAATGATATGATCGATCAGACTTTAGCCCTTACGTTTTTAGCTTACTGGGATTTTGACAAGGCCGAAGCCATCATGAAAGCACCGCGTACTTTTTTAGATTTCAAATCGTTTCCCTCTCCCTCTAAAGCGGGGCCCGTACAAAAAAAAACCAGCCTTCAACAGATCTTAGAATCTTCAGGATGCATTTTGAAGTATACCCCCGAAGCGGAGCTGGTACGGCGGGAGGGGGATAAGCTCTATTTTGGGAATGGCTTGATGGTGGATCTGACAACGATGGATTCCTACGTTGCCCTGCCTGAAAAGTTGGTGAGCGGTCGACCGATAAGCTTCTTTTACATGCAGGGTGGGCAGCTGGTTCAAAAGGAAAATGCCGGTGAACGGGTGGATGCTTCCGCGCTCTTGATCTCCCGAAACGGTCGCTATACCTCTGTAATTGCGGATCCGAAACTGATACGGTCGGTCTTGTTCCGCCTTTGGTATTTAAATGGAGCGGGGTTGAATTTTTTTAAACCGTTTTATGAAAAGGCGGATCCTGCAAATCAAACAAGGATTTTGGTTTTTGAAATCGACTGGCCGGCGTTTGAAAGATTTCAAGCCAACGAGGTATTTTAACGATGCGTTACCCCAAAAGTTAAGGAGAACGATTGATGGAGATTCGAGTCAGCATTCGAGGAGGCATATTCGCATGTGGCTTGTCAATCATGTTTCTGACGGGTTCATTGCAGGCACAGGAGGATACGGGAGTCAAGAAACATGGGGTGGTTTATAATATTGCTGAAGATCGAGAACTGGAAAAAATCGGCGGGATTTATGAACCCGAAGGCCTGGATAAGTATGTAAAAAGAAAATTTGACATGGTTCTCCAGAAAATGGACGATTTGGATGCAAGGATGACGAACGTTGAAAAAGAACTTGGAATTTTGCAATCAAAATTGGACACGGCTTTAAACCAAGATCAAAAAAAAATCAAACACTAATCAGCCGATAGCGGATTCCATGGTCAAAATGCCACGACCTGTCGGGGCGGGGTACGGCAGTTTGTATGATTGAGAAATTCCTTCGATGATATTCTTTCACAACGGTAAGGGCAGTATTCTGATTCTGACCCTTTGGGTTCTTACGCTACTCAGTGTCTTTGTTGTTTCCGTTGGGTACTCAACGCGCCAGAGGTTGCGGAAGTTGCAGCACCTTGAAAACCGCGAAACGTTGCGCACCGTCGCCGATGCAGGCGTTCGGCAGGCTATTTATTTTGTGAACGCGACTCAAGGCAGACCTTTCACGCCGCATGGCTTTAGTGACCGACCGTCTCGAGGGGTAGCAAATTTCCAAGATGTCCTGATCGGGGATGCTATGTTTTCAGTGATTGTACTTGATGGTTCATTGGCCCCGGAGAAATCCCGCGATTCAGCTCACAGTTTCCGCTACGGAGTCGTTGATGAAGAGCGGAAGATTCATCTCAACCAAACTAACTCACCCCAGATTCTGAAGCGCCTCTTCCAACTTGCAGCGGGTTTAAATGAGGTTGATGCTCATACGATTGCTGTTTCCATACTGGATTGGCGGGACGAAGATGACTTTCCCTATGATCGAGGTGCCGAAAGCTTTTATTACAAAAGCCGTAAGCCGCCCTATATCCCTAAAAATGCCGACTTTAATTCTCTGGAAGAGTTGTTGCTGGTTCGAGGTGTCTCCCCAGAGATCTATCGAAAGGTCCTTCCCTATCTCACCTTGGATAGTTCGGGAAAGATCAATATCAATACGGCGTCGCGTGTGGTGTTGGAAGCTGTGGGTTTTAGTGAGTCACTCACATCAAAAATATGGCGTTATCGCGCTGGGAAAGACACCCGCGAAGGAACCCGGGACGACAAGTTTTTTAAAGATCTATCGACCGTAGCCGATAATATATCAGGTATATATTACTTAACGGATGATGAAAGGGGCAGTTTGGAAAGTTTTATCGGTTCGGGAATGATCATCGTTCGATCAGAAAATTTCTCGATTCATAGTATCGCCCGATTTAAAAATCGGGCGAATCCGACATTGACCATTCATTGTGTTGTGACGCTTGATGGTCGGATCAAGCGATGGCAGGAATATTTTAACGTGGCCTAGCTTTCTCTTTTAATCCATTGAATTAAGATCGAGTGTGGTTTAAGTTCAGTGCACCAAGTGCATCAATGACCCGATCCGGTATGATGATGAGTGGGAAACTCTTATTAATATTGATGGTTGTCGGATGTTTGTCTTTTGGGATTTGGCTTTTACCTATTTTCGCACAGGATGCAGGTCCCTCGTTCGATATTCTCGAAGAACTCAAACTTTATTCCAAGGCCTTGGGTGCTATTGTGCAAGGTTATGTCGAAGACAAAAACCCACGGGAACTATTCTACGATTCTGTGAGAGGGATGTTGAAATCTCTTGATGAATACTGTGAGTTTTTCAGCCCCGATCAGTACGAGCTTGTCAAAATCAGCATGAAGGGGGAATACTCAGGGATCGGGGCCAAAATCGAAATTGTCGATCACTATCCCTCCATCGCTGAACTCAAGCCGGATAGCGCGGCGATGAAGGCTGGCTTAGAGGTTCACGACCGCATTCTCAAAGTGGATGGCGTGTCGATGATGGATAAAGCCGTCGGGGATGTTTCTTCGCTTCTCCGGGGCGATGTTGACACAGCCTTAGTCTTGACAATTTTTCGGGAGGCAACTCAAAAAACATTTGATGTAAAGATTATCCGCGAAAAAGTTGTTCTTGAAGCAGTCAAGGATGTTAGGATGGTTGGACGCGCTTTGGGGTATATGAGAATTTCCGAGTTTCAGGAAAAAACTGCCGAACAAGCGAAAAAGGCCTTAAGGAAGCTTCACGGAAAGAAAATGGGTGCTTTAATTTTAGACCTCCGGGGAAATATTGGGGGTTTGCTTCCGGAAGCGATCGAACTCGCCGAACTCTTCTTACCGGACGGAGTCAAAATCGTTACGGTGAAAAGCAAAATTCCGGAACAGCGGAATGAGTATTATTCTAAGGCCAAAGAAGTCGAGCCGTTTTATCCCATGATTATTTTGGTCAACGAGGCAACGGCAAGCGCATCTGAAATATTTACAGGGGCGATGCAGGATCACGGCCGTGCCAAGGTGATTGGTACTAAAACATACGGCAAGGCCTCGGTCCAGTCCGTGATTCCATTAGACGAGAAATCGGCCATGAAGATAACAACAGCGCGCTATATTACGCCGAATGGACGCATCATCGATAAGGTCGGGATTGTGCCTGATGAGGTGATTGAAAATAAACCAGCCGGCACACCCGGTTATGACGTACAAACCAGTCGTGCCCTGGAGCTGTTTCAACAATACATTTAGGGTCTCTAAGACTTGTAGCAAGTTGAGCCTGGGGAGAGATGTAGAGTGCTGTTGATGTTAAAAAAGTGGGGTTTGTTGAATTTTTTTTGATTGCAAACATAGCAACACATAGAGAGGTGAAATATGAGTGGAAAAAGTATTATTGTGGCAGGGATACTCTTATTGGTGACTAATGCCATGACGGCTGCGTTCTTTTCAAGCAAACAAGCCCTTCAACCAGCTGGTTCGGTTGAATCAGCGACGCCGAAGGAACCGGTTTCACCCAATCTCCCGTATATTATTGCGCAACTCAATCTTAACATGTTGAGTTGGCAGGATGTGCGACGCGTCGATCAGGTGGCTGCGGTCCAGGAAATGATACGTTTGTTCAAAGAACGTGAAAATTCAGCCATTTTAAACTCGGCCGAATTCTATACAGACCGGATTAATGAGATGATCACCGCAAATCCGACGGTAAAAAATGTAACATTGCCCACCCTCGTGAAGATTGTTGCGGTTATGGAGTATGACTTCTACAACGGTCAAAACAAAGAGGATTTGGCACAACAGATTTTGGGACCGCAACTGTACGAGCAGAACAAGATTAGACTTGGAAGGACAACTACGTAAGTTTGCCATCTGTAGAAAGGATTGAAGCCCCATATCGGAAAGACAAATGTTGTGGTTTGCTTTTTCTCTTTGTCATATACCTTTGAAGGGTGATGGATTTCATTTTGTGCTCTCAAGGCAAACCCTTTTTTAAATCCTTTGTCTCCGGAATCGTAATCCGTTTGAAAATAATTCTTGCCCGATGTGGGGTTCTCGGCTGCCGTATCAGGTACTGTCGCTAACGGAAGGGTCCTGCGTTAGTTTTTTATCGCACGGAAGATCATATCGCCTGCCAATAGATTAGGCCACCACATCCTCGTCGCAGGGAGAATTCCAGCACATTGGGATTCCAAGATTTTAAACCCTTGGCCCTGCAAGAGCGTTTTCATCGTCGGATAAGTAAATCGGTGTAGAATTCCCCCCTCCCAGGCAGGAAATTTATTAAAAGTCGGCAGTTTGCCCAAAAGGGATTCCAAACGTCTTGGAAGATAGGCTACATTCATGGTATGGATAATCAGGACCCCCTGTGGGACAAGGATTCGGTGAAGTTCCTTCAGGAAAGCGAAAGGATCGAAGAGGTATTCGATCGTACTCAAACAAATGACAAGGTTGAATGAGTGGTCTTTAGAAGGAATGGGATCGTTTAAATTATGCTGAACAACACTCAATTTGGGATTGGTTTTGAGGGATGCCGGGATTCCATCCAACCGGTAGGAGGAAATATCAAATCCCGTATAATGGCCGAACTGGTTAAGTTTTCGGACGGCGATTTGACAGGGGCCACAGCCGACGTCAGCGACCTCTGGATAGGTGTTGGTGCCGATCATCTGACAAGCGACGTCGATGCGCGTTTTAGCGAAGGGAAGTAAAAAGCGGTAAAAGGCGTGATCCATTGCCTTGGTCTCATCTCCATCAAGCAAGGCATAGCGGGCGTTATAAAAAGCTGCGGGATCCGTCATGACAATGTTGACCGGATAGTTGCAATCGTTTGACAGACTCGGTCAATTTCGTCGTCCGTAATTGCCAATCCACTCGGCAGATAACAACCGTTCTGAGAAGCGTATTCCGTATTTGGGAAAATTTCGGTCAACGTCAAATATTTTTGCAATACCGGCTGCCTATGCGGTGGATAAAATAAATCCCGTGAGTCAATCTGGTAATCGCGAAGACGGATTCTCAGCTCGTCTTTGCTGATCCCAAATTTTTCTTTTTCGATCAGAATCACATACATCCAGTAAACATTTTTAACTTCAGGTCGTGTCACCGGTGTTCGGATACCCGGGATTGTTGTTAACTGGGATCGATAACGTTCCGCCATGGATAATTTCCGGGAAATCGACTGCTGAACATTTTCGAGCTGTCCAAGTCCAATGGCTGCCTGAATGTTGGTGAGCCGGTAGTTGTAGCCAATATCCTCATGGATAAACCGCCGTTGATCGGAATGATAAAGGTCTCGGATTTTCCTGAGTTTTTTTGCCAGGGCATCGCTGTTAGTGAGGATCATCCCGCCTTCGCCTGTGGTTACAATTTTATTGGCATAAAAACTGAAGCAGGCGATATCACTCATCGCACCGCACTTTCGACCTTTGTATTCTCCTCCGTGTGCCTCCGCCGCATCTTCAATGACGAAAAGACCGAACCGCTTGGCGATCTCCAGGATGGTATCCATGTCGCAGGAATGGCCGAAAAGGTGTACGGCCATCAGGGCTTTGGTCTTTCTTGTGATTTTTGCCTCAATTTGACGGGGGTCGATATTGAAAGTCTCCTGGTCGCAATCGACGAAAACCGGTTTTGCACCGGTATACAGGACGGCAAAGATCGTCGCCATCATCGTAAAGGCGGGAACAATGACTTCATCTCCAGGTTGGATACCCAGGGCACAAAGAGCGGCGTGGAGAGCCGCCGTGCCGCTTGAAACACTGATTCCATGTTTCGTTCCAATATAGTCGGCAAATGTTCGTTCGAATTTTTCGATATAGGAACCGGCCGAAGAGATCCACCCCGTTTCCAAACAATCCATAGCGTACCTTTTCGCGGCTTCCGAAATCAAAGGTTCATTGACGGGAATGAATTTATTCTTTAAATCGTTTCGCATATTGGTCGCCCGGATAGGGCCCTTGCTTGACCTCGATCAGCCGGACCTCCTCAAGGACATCAAAGGAATGCCCTCCGGTGATCGAAAAGAAAAAATCGCCAGCATCGAGGATCGTTGCATAGATAACTTTCCAATCGGACGTATAAATTTTGACTTTCATCCTGCCCTTTTCCACATAAAGGAATTCCTGAGTTGTATTCACCTCATAATGCATGTCCCGATGCAGATGAGGCCGGAATGAATAGCCTTTTTTTCGTTCGATCAGCCCCAGCTGAAGGGGATAATCCGCAGGGGTCAAGAACTTGACGCCATCGCCCACGGCCAGTTTTTTACGAAAGATGTAAGCATAAAGTGTCCCTTCGTGCTCAATTCGTTCGATGGCAGTCATTTCAGGTTCATTCGTCATCATTACGCTCTCCCATCTGACTGTTTTGCCTTCTCGAGGATCTCGAGGATCCGATCGACCACCCGGTCCCAATTATACCTTAAAAGAACTTGTTTGCGAGCCTCCTCTCCGAATTTTTTTCTTAGGGGGTCATTCGTCAACAGTTCGGTCAGATATTTTTCAAGGGATCTCGTATCGCCTGCTCGGTAGAGAAATCCCGTGAGTTCATGCACGATCTCGTCCGCGGTGAAATCGGTACGGACTCCAGGTGTCCCACACGCCATGCATTCTAACACAAAAAGACTCGCAGCGCTGGCCCCACGGCCAATCCCGGTGTAAAGGGATACATCCGCCAAGGAATAATAATACGGCAAGTCGTTATGGGACACGTGACCCACGAATTCGATATGATCGTTCAAGTCATGGTCTTGAACATACCGCTTTAACCGTGCAAGTTCTCTGGCGTTTTCAAATGACCAGGTAATGAGCAGTTTTAAGTTTGGGATTTTATTTTTGATGACCTCGATGATTTGAACGGCATCCCAGGTTTTTTTGAGCGGTGTAAAGTCCGTGCTGTGGATGATAATCTTTTTCCCTTCGTACTTTCTGATCAAGGCCGGGTTTGGTTTCGGCGCAAAGAAATCGGTATCAACGCCCAGATAGCTGGGAATGGCGTCCCGGCAATAAATCTCGCGCGCCCAATCGGCGGTCCCACGGTTGATGGTCATGACGACCGTTGCTTTCTGAACGCCCTCAATATCCAGATTTTTATAGCATTGCGCCAGCACGCTCAGCAGAATTCTATCGAACATGGGGAAGCCGTGGATCATATCCCGGTCATGAAAGAAGGCAAAGGGTTCCATAACGTAAGACATGTAGGGATAAGCCGTTGCGCGATAAACGACGTAATTCATTGGAAACATGGACGTAATGAAAAAAGAGTAGCGACTTTTTAATTCCTGAAGTCTGCGAATATCTTTTTCAAGGTAAAATGGAAAAAAAAGCCAGTACCAGTGACTGGTGGACGAACGGTTGTTGATTTCAATCACCGACATACCTTCGCGGCGGTATCGTTCGTTCATCTCCGGAGAACACCTTTCGACGATCATATCCACGGGTATCTTTTGATGCATTCTCCGGGACACCTCATAAACGAACTTTGTCCCACCCGCCCAGAGGAGAAAATGGGAATGCAGCCAAGCGATCCTCTTAATTTTCGCGTTTTTGACGGTTTCTTCTTTCACGTGTGTATCCAACTTCGTAATTTGCAATTCTTAGAAATCGGTTTGAAAGGGAGTTCGAAACGTTATTTCTCACGCTTCAATTCCCAGATCTCGGTTCCCTCCGGCAAAGGACCGCCTTCGCGGTCGACATCGTTGTAAATCATATTCATGCGGTACCGGTATTTTGACTGATTCAGCTGGTGCATAATGTATTGGTGAAATTGGTCGATATGGGCGCGGTCGATTCCGCGCCGGCTCCAGAAAATGTAGTCGATCTTGTCCATGACTTCCTCGGAAATTTTATCGACAGAAACTATATTGTATCCTCCCCTCTGATAATTTTGAGCATATTCGGACAGGGAGTAAATGGTGAGGTCTTTTCTTTGGAAAAAATCTTGGATAAACAAAATGGATGCCCCCGTGAGTTCCGGTTCGAGCTCAAAAACCAGGACATTGGCGTTGGCCTTGGCCTTCTGGCAAAACCACTGCATGGCATAAACGGGTCCTTTTGTTTTTCGAACAGGCTGGGTATAAAGACGTTTCAGGATATCCGGCATTTGGGCAGAGGATGTATAGGCCAAGAAACAGGACAGGCACAAGGGGATGAGGGAAGTCAGTTTAAAAGGCAGGATCAGGCTCATGAGTTCCAGGGCCATAAAACCTGCAAAGAGAAAGTCCGAAACCAGTAAATAACGCCGGACATGTTCAGTCCACGGAAGATAAACGCCCCAAAAGGCGAGCCCCAACGCTAAAAATGCAAATTGCCACTGCTCGATCGGCCGCTTTCCAAGATGACCTCGATGTCTGTAAAGCCGGAGCAAATACGCCACCAAGAGCACCAAAAGGAGGTAATGCCATTGCAATTCGAAGAAAAACATTTTTAAATTTTGCAAAATCAGACTGAAGGAAAATTGGTAGTGACTTGCATAGCCGGTTCGTGAAGGTGCACAAGCGAAAAACAACACGGTGAACAGCAGATTCAGGAAACTGAACAGCAGCCATTCCCGCCTTCCTTTTTTGAAACCGAGGCTAAGGCATAGCATGACCATGGAGAAAGGGAGCATGACCAAAGATGTTTCTTTCGAAAAATACAGAAGAAACAATACGACGGCGAGTAGGAGGTAGAGGCCAAGGGGTATTGTTTTAGATTGCTTTTTTGAAAAGATAAAATGGCCAAGGAGAAATAGAAATCCCAGCCAGAGAACCTGCCAAATTTCCTGAGTGGCGAGCCGTGAATAGTTTTCGATGGCATTGGCACTGAAGATCCAAAGCAAACATCCGACAAATGCGACAAAAACGTTGCGGCTGATGAACTGAATGGTTAGGAAAAAGACGGTGATGGCGCATGCCAGATTGACATAGTGAATGTAGACCCAGCCTGTGGGATTCAGCCCTGCGGGTAAATAGTAAAAAATAAAGCGCAGAATCCAGTATAATGGGCGGTATCGGCCGTCTCCGACCTCTCCGTGCAATCCACCTGTTTTGAGCCATCCGATGAAGTCAACTTGCATGGATCTGAAATATTTCAAATCGTGAGGGTCGTCAATCATCCCAAAACTGGGATTGAGCAGTCTCGGCCATAGCCAGACGACGGGTAAGGCTAGTACCAAGAGCCATAAAAGCGCAGACCCGGGAATGAGCATTTTCTTATTTGACGTCGTTGGTACGGGTTCTGGCATTTTCTCGTGTCTTATGAACAGGTTCTTAAGATTCATCTTATTTTTCTATCCGAGATGTTCTGTATAGCCTCCATAACCCGGTTTATTTCGTACCTAAAAGTCCTTCCGTGGGGGCATCTTTAGAAATTTTAGCCTTCGAAATATCGAATACCTTGTCCCACAGAAAAGACATCCCTAAAAATAGGATGAATGCATATGCTGCAAACTGTTGAAACATAAGCCTGGAAAAGGCGGTTTCCAGATGCCAGAGGAGCGGCAATTTTGTCGCCAGGAAGGCCAGGGCTACAAAACCGGAATATCCGAATATGGCCAGCCACAGAAACAGAAAAGCAATTCGTGATCGAGGAATGAATAAGGACGAAAGGATCGATAAAATCGCAGAGAGGGATAGGATGAGCGAATGTTCGCGACCATAGTTTGCAAAAAAGGGAGCAATATACTGCCAACGGTCCAAATTCCGGTAACAGGTCAAGATGTCTCTAAATGCATAAGCGTTACCAGGGATGTGCCCCGCGTTCATGTGATTGACAGTAAGCAGGATGGGCCAGAGAATAAGCAACGTCAAGGAGATTGTTAAGGAAGGTCCGATCTTGCGAATCCCGACGGCGAGGAACCAGTGCGTTTTTGAGACAAGGAGAGTGATGAGAAATGTCGCTGTCAGGGTAAGGTTCATGACCGATCCTTCCATTTTAATGAGGCAGGATGATCCGGCAAAAAAGAATCCGAGGAAGAGGTCCGGTTCACCGGATGTTGGAGCGGACTCCGGATTTGAAAGGAGATATTTCGTCAAATGGAGGAGGGCCATCCCACCCGTGACAGCAAGGAATCCGTCCTGGTACCCGTTGGTAAAAAGCCACTTATCGAAAAACACCAACCCCATGAATAAGCCGACCCAACGGAGTATCTGATGCTTTTGAACGGGACCGATCTGATTCAGAGCCAGGATCCACATAAAATAAAAAGTTGGGAAGATAAGCCGCCCGAAATTTTCTAACGGCGCGCCCGTAAATTTCATCAGGAACATCTCGTAAACGGCACCGAGATGGGGATAATTGGCCATCTCGAATCGCGGGTACGGTAAAGCGTAAAAGGGAAGCCAATAAAACAAACCTTTGGCTTTGTTAAACCAAATGACCAGGGCGTCCCACGACATCGGATGGATCGGGTGGCTCAAGATAAATAGGTAAAGACAGGTAAGCAAAAATACGATCACGATCGAAGCAGGATGCGGGAATGAAAACGGAGGTTTTGTTGTTAAATCCTTCACCTGTTCCTTGGTCATTCCAATGATGCCCCAAAGGATAAGCATTCCTAAAAGTCCAAAGACGAAAATTTGGGGAAGGTGAAGGGCGTGAGTGACCAAGAGATAAAGTGAAGTAGCCAGGACGCCAAACCACCAGCGTGTAGCGCAGGGGACTCGGTTTTTTAACGCCAAGGTTCCCAGGATCCAAGGGAGTGCGAATAAAGGAATCAAAACCAGTAGCATTTGAACCCACTCAGACATTTTTTATTCTCCCCAGGTATTTTTGCCAATCTTGCAGATCATTTCTTTCAATAGCGGTGAGAAAATCATTTTTCAGCGCGGTGAAACATTGTCCTTCCCGGTGGATGATCGTATAGCCGTTTAAGTTGACCTTGATTCCAATAACATCCACCTGAGAAATGCCTGGCGAAGTTCGGCCCTGGACCGGTCGGATGTCAATACCAATTACGAAGGGTAAAGATCCCCTGGAAAATGAAAACTGATGAAGGGCCTCGCTCAGTTTTAAAAAAGTCGACTGTTGAAGCGATATCCTGTTCCAGGACCAACGTCCCAAGGCGGTTTGGTTGGAAGGCGAATAGAAAAGGGTCAGGCTTATATTCTGAGGATCCGGAGGAGGTGGTGAATCGAAGTGTAACTGAAACCCGGTAAGGGTATCAAAATCCAGCACGGTCACAAAGGCCCACATGGAACGGTTGGAGTTCGAATCGACCGCTTGATAAACGGATCGAGCCGGGGCGACATAATTTTCGATCAAATCTTCGGGCGGGAGGTCAATGCCGATAAGAATTCTGTCGTCGATCTTATATCGGTAGCCGGGAAAATAGAGATAGGCATTCTGGGTGTAGTTTCGATAACGCGTGACTGGGAAAATGGAAGGTTCTGGAATGCCGTCAACGATTTTTCGAAGATAGCCATACCCGATACCTGTCAGATCTCCGTAAGTTTGAAGTTTCCTTTGTTCCAATGAGGTCGTGCGGAGAATTTCAAAATTTCGGATGAAATCATCGGTAATGGCCTTCAGATGGTCAAAACCGAGGGGACATAGGAGAAGGATTGCAATCGTCAGGCTGGAAATGATGAATCCCTGGATCAAGTCAGGCATAAGGTTTTTATGGATAACGGTGGCTAAAAAGTTCAGACGGGGCATGGATCAAGATCGATTCAACAGCAGTTGAAAAAGTTCCCGAAATGCGCGAAGAATGACACGAGGATTCCCGCCGGTCTGATTTCCAGCAGGCCTTGGGTAATGCCTGACCGGTACTTCGCATACGTGGAGGCCTTTCTTTTGGGCATAATACAGGATTTCTGCATTGATAAGGGCACCAGTGGATTTAAGAGGCAGGGTCTTCACCCCTTCGGCTTTGAACATTTTAAAAGCGCAGTTAAGGTCTTTGACTTTGACGCCCAAAAGCAATCGGATGGCCAAATTCCATCCGCGGGAATAAAGCCATCGGGCAAAAGGATCCGCTCTTTTCTGGCGGTATCCGGTGACGATATCGTACGAGTGGATGTGGGGGAGTAATTGGCAGATTTCGCGTACGTCGAACTGGCAATCGCCGTCCGTAAAGAAGATAACGGAATACCGGGAGGCGCGTATGCCTGAACGGATTGCGGCACCGTACCCGAGATTTTTGGGATGGTGGACGACCCGTACCTCGGGATATTGCAGGGCGAGTTTTTCGGCCAATGCCTTAGTTCCATCCGCACTTCCATCATCGACGATGATAATTTCGTATCGTCGGCTTACCTCGGACAGAACCTGCCGCAGCGCCGTGACCATGCGGGACAGATTACGTTCCTCATTGTAAGCAGGAAAAAAAGCTGAAATTTCCGCAAGCTGGTCCATAACCCATGAAAATAGTTACTTTTTAGTATTACTAATCATATCGAACTTTTCAGATAATATCTTAAATGCGTTGCTCCAGTTATTCCCTCCCTTTGTTGTGGAGGGGGCGAGGGAGGAGGTGACGAATCGCTATGCCTCCACCTTAAGGGAGGAGGAATCCTAT
>JAMWDC010000186.1 GCA_023819025.1 Candidatus Omnitrophota bacterium
CGAATTCGAACTTATCGTGGTATTTCGTCCCTTGTTGCAGCATGGATACCGTCAGTAAAGGGATCATGGGATTGTCGGCGTAAGCGTGTCCCGCCCCTTCAAAGGAACCTACGACCGTGACAACATCTTTAACGCTGGTGGGGATGCTCATAACTTTGAAACCCGAAATGTTTTTTACCCGGATGCGGTCGGATAATTTTTTCTTCAATTCGTCTGGATGAAGAATGGTAGCCCCTGGCGATTGGACTGCAGTATCCGGCCAGGCATTTTCGGATACCGATTCCGACTCTTTCTCAAATTCTACGTTGCCTGACGGGAATTCCTTTGGAAGGGGGTGTGTTTTTTCTTGTGGTGCTTCCGGCTCTTTCGAAACAAGGCGGCCTAATGTCATTTTCCCATCGATTAAGTAGGTGTTCGCCACGCGTTTAACGTCCGCGGCAGTGACCTTGTGGATTTTATAGGTATGCGTGACCAGATAGGTCCAATCGCCAGCGGCGATCCAGGGAATAAGTTCGTTGGCCAATGAGATGGAGCTATCACGGGCAAAAGCCGATCGGCTGTACAGTTGATTTTTGGCTCTTTGGACTTCGGCCTCGGTTACCCCAGCGGTTCGGATTTGTTCGTAGACATTCAAAGTCGCTTTTTCTGCCTCTTCGTGTTTTGTCCCCGGAGTCAGGATTATGTACGTGGAAAAGAGTCCGGGGTCATGGGTTTTTTCCACATCGGAGCCGATGGTGGTCGCATACCCCGTTTCGACGAGAGCCCGGTATAAACGGCTTGTTTTCCCACTCGCCAGAATTTTAGCAAGGACGTCCAATGGGGGGATATCCGGATGAAGGGCGGGTGGCGTTTTATGGGCTATGGAGACAGCATTGATTTTGTCTGGTTTCTGAACTTCCACAAAACCCTTTTGGTTTTGTTCAGGCTCCAGGATATTCATCGGGGGAATCGGATGGGGAGATGCCGGTATTTTTGCAAATCGTTTATGGATTTCGCTCAAGGCCTCGTCGGTTTTGAAATCGCCGATGACCGTAATCACTGCGTTGTTCGGCCAGTAGTAGGTATCGTAGAATTCCCGGAGTTTCTGGGTGGTCATGTTTCGGATACTCTCCCGGGTACCGATCACCGGATAATGATAAGGATGGATCCGGAAGGCTGTCCGCCAAACGGCCTGTTCCAAAGCGATCATAGGTGAATTTTCCATCCGGTCGAATTCGCTGAGGACAACCGGCATCTCCAAGGCCAAATCCTCGTCTCGGAGGAGGGACTGGCGCATCCGGTCAGCTTCGATATCCAATGCAAGACCCAGCTGATCGCTCGGCAACAATTCAAAGTAATTTGTACCGTCGTTTCCAGTGGTTGCGTTGAGGATGGCCCCCACATTTTGAAGGACCGAGGCAATGGCAGTGTTGCTTTGTTTGTTGTAGCGGGGAGTGCCTTTGAACATCATATGTTCCAAGATATGGACGGCGCCCCGCTGGAGGTGGTTTTCATTACGTGATCCTACCCGATAACTGACCATCAATGTTGTAACCGGTACCGAAGGGTCTTCTTTGAGCAGGATGCGTAATCCGTTGGTCGGTAATTCGTATTCTTGAATATCGTCAAGTTCCCGAACAATGCGAAATTTTTCCACTGCGCCTCCCCAACCTTGACCCGGATGCGTTACGAAGGACAGAAAAACGGCCCCAGCGAAAAGAAAAGATCGAATCTGCAATCTCGATTTCCACTTCAGGGGACAAAGCATCGTTTCCCTTTTATGAGTTGTTCCAGTTCCTTCCCCTGTTTTCTGAAGGGGGGGCAGGACAGTTGGGTATCAAAAACCCCACTTTCTCCCTCCACTTTCATAAATCAAGGGGAGGGTAACCGGAGCAACGCACCCTTTTGTTTACTTATCGATGTCTCAGGGGCTAAAGTAGTGTAACTTTTTTCAAATCATTCTTCTATGGTAAAGTTGGAAAATTTGATAGAGCCTCCGTCGAGCTGAATTTACCGAGCAGGATATCGGTTCGCAGCCCAGCGTGCGGGTGCATCCCGTTTGATACAGTTAATTTAGCTGGTAATTCTCTAGAAACTGCCATTGCTGATTGACATGAAGTGTTTGCACCGTGCTGGTTTTTCGATTGTGTTTTGAGTACAATATCGGCCTTATGGGTCGAACCGACAATTTTGAAGAACTGAGTTTGGAAGAACAGGTCCGAATCTTCCGCGAAAGTCCTCTGAAGGATAAGAGGGATCTTATCTTGCGGTGCCATGATCCGGATCGAATTACTCATTCGCTTTCCCACGAAGAGCTTTATCTGATCACACGGGAGATGGACCTTGAGGAAAGGAGCGAAGTGATCCGCCATGCCACGTTGCCGCAGCTTCTTTTTATCTCGGATCTCGAATGTTGGAAGAAGGATCGGATCCGTGCCAATGGCTTTCTTAACTGGCTCGAAACCCTGAGTGCTGCCGACGATCGGCAATGTCTCAACTGGCTCCTCGAATCGGATTACGAAATGGTTGTGGCCGGTCTCAAGGAATTAATTCATGTTCTTAAACGAGAATGGGAATTCCCGCCGGACGAAGCCCTCGGGGATATGCCGTACTTCTCCCTGGACGAATTTTATTTTGTCTACGTCAAGGAGGAAAATCTCGAAACCGTTAAAAGGGCCCTTGAGATTCTTTTTGAAAATCATCGCGGCCGGTATGCGGCCCTCATGGAGGGTGTGATCAGTGAGATGGATTATGAGGTGGAAGAGGAGGCCTATAGAAAACGTGAGAAGAGGCTCGAGGACTTAGGTTTCCCGGATCCGGAAACGGCTCGCCGGGTTTATCGACCGATCACGGAAGAGGAGTTCGAAAATTATCCGCGCAAAGAATACCACGCGTTCGATGCCGACTTACGGGAAGCCGCAAGGGCAAAATTGCCGGACTATCTCGTGCTTTGGTCGGATCAGAAAATGTATCTCGACGATGTCCTTTTACTTTTGCGCG
Organism: Candidatus Omnitrophota bacterium; assembly: GCA_023819025.1. Lineage (GTDB taxonomy): Bacteria > Omnitrophota > Omnitrophia > Omnitrophales > Aquincolibacteriaceae > JAMWDC01. The sequence goes on from JAMWDC010000186.1 coordinate 2,980, forward strand.
AGGAACCGATGGAAGTGCGTCAAAGTTTGGAAGACGAGTTGGTCTGGCTTTCCAATAAAGTAATTGCTTGTGACGGTGTGGACTTCGCTGCTGAGGAAAAGATCCACCGCGGCGCCAAACGTACGCGCGCTCTCGTAAGTTTGGGACTTCAATGTGCGAGCGGTAATGACTTGGTCAAAGCAAGCAGGTATCTCAAGGAAAGATGGATCGAGACTATTTTTCGATTGGCCATCAGCCGCCTCGTCGAGATCCGGGGCGATGCCGAAGAGTTGGTGACAAAGTACTGGAAAGGTGCAGCCCGAGACTTTTTGGAATTTCTCGTTCCGCCTTACGAATTAATTTTTAAGGGTTTGTTGAGAACCGTCCCCGAATGTTATGACCATCGGATCGATATTGCCGAAGGACAACTTCGCGATTTTCGAGATGTGGAGGATCTGGGGAAAACCCAAAAAGCTGTGATGCAGATACGCCAAATCCACGAGTTTCTAAACGATCAGTGTCCGCGGATTTTTGACAGGGGTGCAAAAAGGCAGAAAAGGGATCAGGCACGGGCTCATTCGTTATTGTCCATCCTTGGGGAGATTTTCGCGAGTTATGTCCTCAAAGGGACAACCAATGTGGGCATGATTTCTCAGGCCGAGGCTGTGCAATTTTTGGAAAAGGCATTCAAACGGGAAGGGAACGTCCGGGTTTTGACCGCTGAGTCAAAAGAGAATTTTTTTGACAAGTTTTTTTCTAAGTCCGACATGGAGTTGCTGAGGCCGTTGTGGGGACTGGTGTTTCAGGCATTCGAGGATGAATTCGGGAGGCTTGATGTTTCCGAAGGGATCGATCCGCGGTTTATTTCGGTGTTAAATATTCAGGCGAAGAAATTAAAGAAAGAGTAAAGCATCAAGGGCAGGTCCAAAAGCAAGGCAGACCTGTCCCGGGCAGGCAGGAAAAATAACAGGGGTGCATTCGCATGACCTATGACTGGGATTTCGAAATCAGCTTCTATGAGCGTTTAGTCAAAGAAAAGCCGCTTTTTGTGGATGCCCTGATTCCGTTGGCAGAAGCCTACACGCGAAAAGGATTATACAGAAAAGGACTCAAGGTCGATAAACTTTTATCCAAACTGTGTAAGGACGATCCCATTATACATTACAATCTCGCATGCAGTTATGCGCTTCTGGGGCATAAAAAAAGCGCCCTGAGGGCATTGGCCGAAGCAATCCGGCTCGGTTACAGGGATCTTGGGTATTTAAGAAGAGATCCGGATTTAAAGAATCTTCATCAAGATTCGAAATTTCAAAAATTGGTTGCAAATCTGAAGTAAACCTTGTTACTATGATTCCGTAGGGAATGATAAGGGATAAGAATTGGTGAGAAGGGGCTTAACGATTCCGGCAATGTTTCACGACTTTCACCGTGAGTTCTAAAACAGGGGGTTGGCGATGAAAATTTCCAGTGTTGTTTTTGCTAAATTCTCTGCGAATTTTGGGATTTTAATTTGTCTGTTTGCCTTATTGGGACGCGTTTTGGGATATTCCTCACTTTACAACCATCAACCGCTTAGTCTTTATGTGGTGGGTATGAGCTTGATTCTTTTGGGATGTTGGGTCAGGCTTGATCAAAAATAGAATCGACCCATGGCTTCCAGTTCAGAACGACACACGATGCGTGTCCCGAGTCTCTTCATGGTTGGAAGTGTTTGTATTTTGGGTTTCCTCATCGGCTGTGGCGTATCCTATTCTGAGAACGAAGGGGAAGTATCTATGAGTATTAAGCTTACAAGTAAGGCATTTCAGGAAGGGGCGTTGATCCCTTCTCGATATACCTGCGACGGAGATAATGTTTCTCCGCCTCTTGAGTGGTCAAACGTTCCGGACGGAACGGTCAGTTTCGCTTTAATCTCCGATGATCCCGATGCCCCGATGGGGGATTGGGTTCACTGGGTCCTTTTTAACCTGCCCGCGTCCGTACGTTCCCTCGAAGAAGGAATACCAGCTGTTAAAGAACTCCCGACGGGTGCAAAACACGGGATCAATGATTTCCGAAGTGTCGGCTATGG
>JAMWDC010000187.1 GCA_023819025.1 Candidatus Omnitrophota bacterium
ACGAAGGTCTAATCCTTCCCTTCCTCGGTCGGAAGACAACGATTCCCACGGGTGCGTTCCAATTGGCCGGCCGTTTTCAGGCCCGGCTTATCCCTTGTTTCACTGTTCACCGAGGTGGCCCTTATCATGATATTTTTATCGGGGAGGCCATCGAATGTCCGGATAAAGAAGATGACCAGGCAGGTTTCGCAAGGGCTGTCCAACATTATCTTGCGATCCTGGAAGATTTCATTGAACGATTCCCCAGAGAATGGCTTTGGGGGAGTAAACGGTGGAAATATTGCTGGACCAAACGGCTTGTGATTTTGTCCGACGGGAAAGCGGGTCATGTTAAACAATCCATGGCCCTCGCCGAAAGATTCCAAAGCCTTCAAACTCAATACGGCCGTCCCGGCATGGAATATCTGATCAAAATAATCGACGTTCAGTTCCGAACGCCTTGGAGAAAGAGACTGTTCAGCTGGTTTGCCTTTTTCTTTATTCCATGGGCTCAGGGCAGGCTTCACTGGCTGAAATTTTTTCTCATGGATGAGACGTTGAAAGAGCTAGCCGCAACGCCTGCGGATTTTGTCATATCAGCCGGCTCCAGCCTGGTGGCTTTGAATTTATGTCTGGCCCGCGAATCGCGCGCGAAGAGTGTGGTCCTCATGAAACCTAGTTTCCCCTATAATTTGTTTCGCTATGATTTGGCGGTGATCGGGCTTCATGACGGAGGCATCATTCCGCAGGAGGCATTTCGTACCCTGCTGGCCCCGGGTTCGATCGACGGCGAAGATCTTGAAAAGGCATCGCAAGTGATTCAAAAAGGGCTGCGGGATCCCGCTCATGTAAAAATTGCGGTTTTTATCGGAGGGCCGACCCGACGTTACCGGTTACATCTCGGGGACATCGAAAAGTTGATTATGGTACTGGAACACCTTTCGAAATCTTACGGGGACTATCTGCTGACGACCTCGCGACGGACTCCTGAATCCATCGTCCGTTTTCTCAAAAGTAAAGAGCCTTATTTGACTTCGTGTCAGATGCTTGTGATTGCCAGGGAGGATCCCCGCCCTGAGGTGGTTCCGGGCATGATGGGATTAGCAGATGTCTTGATCGTTACCGAGGATAGCATCTCCATGATTTCCGAGGCCGTTCGATCGGCCAAAAAAGTCATTGTCTTGGAATTGGGATCTCAGGAATTGCCCGAGAAGCATCGGAGATTCAAGCAGATTCTGCAAAAACAGTCAGCCGTGGTCTTGGCGGGTCTTGATGATTTGGAGGAGAAGATTCGATGGATTCGCAAGCAGGAAGTTTCCAAGGTGATCGAATCCGAAGAGCTCGCCTTGATCGGGAGGCTTCAAGAGATTTTATGAAAGTTCTGCAGATCTTACCTTCTTTAGAGGTTGGAGGCGTGGAGCGAGGAGTGATTGATCTTGCCCGGGCCATGAAGAATCGGGGAGAAGAAACGGTTGTTATTTCCTCGGGCGGTCCGTTGATTTCGGAACTTGAGAAGATGGGGATTCATCACTATCAGCTCGGTGTCCATAAAAAATCGGTTTTTTCTTTGGCTCTTGTCTCCAAGATTGCTGGGGTGATTCAGAGGGAACGGGTAGATATCGTTCATGCGCGGAGCCGTGTGCCTGCTTGGTTGGGCTGGTTGGCGGCCCGCCAAACCGGTAAACCTTTCATCACGACTTGTCACGGCTATTATTCTCCGCACTGGCTGAGCCGGGTGATGGGGTGGGGTCAGTGCGTGATCGCAATTTCACAGGTGATCGGCCGTCACATGATCGATGATTTTGGCGTGCCCCCAGACCGGATAAGGTTGATTCACCGGGGTGTGGATCTCTCCCAGTTTTGTTTTCATCCGTCTCACTATGACGAAACGCCGAAAACTTTGCGGGTCATCAATGTGGCCCGGCTTTCTCCGATCAAAGGCCAACTCGAATTTTTGAGGGCGGTTCATCTTTTGCGCCGCCGGTTGCAGGGTGTCGAGGTTTGGCTTGTCGGATCCGAAGGCAAAGATCGGTGTAAATATACGGAATTGCTTCAAAAGACCATCCGCCAGCTCGGGCTTGAATCTTGTGTCAAATTACTGGGCACAAGACGCGATGTCGCGGGACTTTTAGCCCAGGCGGATTTATTAGTTCTTTCGACACTTATGCCGGAGGCCTTTGGCCGTGTCATCGTGGAGGCCGGTGCGGTGGGGACCGCCGTTCTAGCGACCGAGGTCGGCGGGGTTCTGGATATCATCGACCACAAGGAAAACGGGTGGTTAGTTTCTCCAGGGGATATCGAGGGTATGTCGGATGCGATGCATCAGATGCTGATGGATCGGGATCTTTGTAAGCAATATGCACTTCGTCTCCGTCAGAAAATCGAGATGAAGTTTACCGTCGAACAAATGGTCGAAAAAACGCTGGGGGTGTACCACGAGGTCCTGTGCAAAAAAAAGATTCTCGTGATCAAACTCGGTGCTGCAGGGGATGTGATCCTTGCGGTTCCGAGCCTGCGTATGCTCCGGCATCGCTTTCCGGAATCTTCCATTCGTCTGGTGGTGGATAAAAAATTAGCGTGTCTTGTTTCCCGCGCGCCGTACCTGGATGAAGTGATCCCGGTCAACCGCAAAAAACTCTCAAATCTTTTTTATCTCCTCAAGGTCGCCAAAAAACTTCGGAAAGAGTGCTGTGATATTTCCGTGGATTTTCAAAATACCAAATGGACCCACCTTTTGTCTTATCTTTCCAATGTCCGAGAACGTTACGGATTTGCCCGCGGCGAGTTAGGTTTTTTGCTGAATCGTCCGGACCGAAGTTTTGATATTCATGATTCGCCGATCAAACACCAGTTTCGGATTCTTTCCAAACTCGGCGTGACCCAGTTGGACGAGGACCTGGAACTATGGGTGGAACCGGAGGCCGAGCAGAGAATGCGGAAGGTTTTGGGCTGCCGGAACGGTTCAGCGCAAGACCCGAAATGGGTGGGGCTGGTGATTGGTTCCAGTCCGAAATGGCCGACCAAACGCTGGCCGCTTGACTCCTTTCAGGAATTAAGCAGGCTTTTGATCCAGAAGGCAGGCTGCCGCATTGTCTTGATCGGGACTCAAGAGGAATCGGACGATCTTGCCGGATTTGATTCCTTTCCGAAAGATAGGATGATCAACCTCGTGGGGAAAACATCGCTTGAGGATCTTATCGTCCTGGTCAAATTGCTGGATGTTTTGGTTACCGGCGATACCGCCCCGCTCCATATTGCCAGCGCGGTCAAGACAAAAATCGTGGCCCTTTTCGGCCCGACCGATCCGAGGCGTTACATGCCTCCAGCGGAAAGCGCCGTGGTCTTAACACGTTATCTAGCCTGCCAGCCCTGCCATCGGGGGAAGTGTCCTCTGGAGGAAGAACGGGTCTGTTTAAAACGGATTTCTGTGAATGATGTTTTTGAAGCAGTGCAAAAGCAATTGGGGATCGAATCTCACATCGGCCTCAAGATTTCGCCGCCATTGTGACGAGACGCTCGGGGGTTCCAAGAATCATCATGAAGATTTTGATCGTGACCAAAAATTGGTTGGGGGATGTCCTTTTTGAATTTCCTGCCATCGAAATGATCCGCCAGCAGTATCCGGAGGCAGAGATCGTATGTCTCGCCCCCGAACGGTGCCGGGAGATTTTGGAGGCAAATCCGGCAATCCATCGTGTGATCGTCTTTGATGAGCGCAGGGAACACCGCTCCTTATTGTCGCGGATTCGGTTTGTTCGCCAATTGAGAAAGGAAATTTGGGATCAAGCCTACCTTTTTCATCGGTCCCGGACACGCGCCTTTCTCCTTCTCCTTGCCGGTGTGAAGGAACGAATCGGCTATGGTACAAAAAGAAGTTGGTTTTTGACAAAAAGTTTTCCAGAACCTCAAACGCCAATCCATCATGTGGATTATTTTTTGGAGTTGTTACGCCGGGCCGGAATTCCATGCCGTGAAAATATTCCCTATCACTTTTACTATTCCGACGACGACCGTCAAAGAGCTTTGCGGCTGCTTGAGAAACACGGCCTGGAGGATTTTGTTTGTTTTCATCTGAGTGCCAATTGGGGGCCCAAACGCTGGCCGCCGGTTCATTTCGCCAAGCTCGCTGATCTCATTTATTTACGGTTTGGACTCAAAATTGTGCTCACGGGAACGGCCCAGGATTTGTTTCTGGCCGAGGAAATGATGCGCAATGTCCGCCGTGCGCGGGTCATTTCTTTGGTCGGCGAGACAAAATTGGGAGAACTCGGGGCGATCTTCAAACGTGCCATCTTTCTTGTATCGGGCGATTCCGGCCCCATGCATATGGCTCATGGTGTTGGTACGCCGGTCGTCGCCCTTTTCGGTCCGACCCATCCAGACCTGACAGGGCCTCGCGGGACAGCAGACAAAATCATTTTGAGTTATATTCCGGAAGGTTATACAAGTCCCTGGTACGAGAAAAAACTTCCTCCGGACGGCTGGTTGTCCCATATCCAACCGGAAGAAGTGATGCAGGCGATCGAAAAGAAAGATTGGATTCGCCTTCGAGGGATCCCCCCGGAAAAGGAAATCCGTGAGCCGGCGGCGCAACCGCCTTTAAAATTCAAGTTGAATCGGCCGGTCAACAATATTCTCTTAGTAACGCTCAGTAACATTGGCGATGTGATCTTGACAACGCCGGTTATGATGACCTTGGCTTTGCAGTTTCCTGACGCACGTTTGACGGTTGTGGCGGGCCCCCGATCTAGGGCACTGCTTGAGAAAAGCCGGCATATTGACCGTCTTGTGGTATATGACAAACAGGCAGCCCTTCGTGGAAAATGGAATTTTTTAAAGGAACTTCGGCGGGAAAGTTATGATTGGGTGATCGATCTGAGGAATACGGCAATTCCTTATCTTGTCCGTGCAAAGAAACGAAGCCCCTTGTTTCGCCGGTTTCATTATCGTTCAAAACGCGAACGGAATCTAGAAGTGCTGAAGATGATGGGGCTTGAGCTGAAGACAGACCTTCCTCCTTTTGATTTTTTTCATGTTTCGGATGAAGAAA
>JAMWDC010000188.1 GCA_023819025.1 Candidatus Omnitrophota bacterium
CCTTATCAAGGTTAAGAAAATTTTTCGGTTCGATCCCTTGCCGCAACATCGATCGAAAAAAACCATAGATCCCATTCATATCAAGCCCCAAGGAAGACAATACAAATTCAAGGGGCGAAACAGCCATTCTTCTGAATCGATCTTTTGTGACTTGATCCCCGAGCACATCGCCGAAAATAAGGTTGCAAAGATAGCTGTTCTTTTTCGCCTCATCCAGCACAACAGGTGTCGGGGCCAGAAAAGATTTTTTAACCGGCGGAATCCGTGAGGGTGTGTATCCCGGCTCCGATTTCGCCGGTTCAGGCGAAGATTTGGCTGTGGCGGGTGTTATTAACTCCGTCGGCCCTTCGCCTTGCGATGTCCGAGGAGGCTCGGCTTGACCTGTTGATGGAGGTACGGACAAAGGTTCGTCGGTAACGGGCACTATTCGTTCCGTCGGTCCCTCTTCTTGTGATGTCTGGTGAGATTCAGCTTGACCTGTTGAGGAAGTCACGGGCGAAGGTTCGGTCGTAACAGGTGTGATAACCGCTGGCGGGCCTTTGCTTCGGATCTGCGCATCGGCATACAATCGACGGGTAGCTGACGGTTCGATGCGAACGGATACCGGTGGATTGCTTAACAAAATTTCCCGAACCCCTTTGGACGCCTCCTGAATTTCGATTTCCGTTTTGTCAACTTGACCGAGCATCGTTTCAACTTGTACCCGTTCTTCGTATGATAAACGAAGATCTGGATTTTGCATGAGCATGGCCTCGGCTTGCTGGTACGGAACGCCGGGTTGAGATTCGTAAGGGGTGTTCATGTAGGGATCAATAGGATTCTCTTCAGCGTAAACAACCGGAAGTACAGTAAAACTCAACATAAAAATAACAAACGGAATACCCACGTTATTCATAATCAGAATCAGACGACTTCGAATTTTTCATAGCCTCTTGGTCCTCAGGGTGTAAATACCTGCTCCACTCTGTTCCCTGCATAACCAAATCTTTAAAATAATGGCAACTCTTTGAAATCAAAGGGTTACAATAATTAACGCCCAAATCGTAAGAATACACTCCCCCTTAAACGTTATACGATAAAAGTGTGCTCGACAATTGTTGCAAGTACGATATGTTATAGCATGTTCTAACATCTTTCTTCGATCGGCATGAAAAGACGGGCGTTATGGAGCTGTTATGGCTGAATGTCAGGATAGGGCTTAACCCGTTAATCCCTCATGGACGTGTCTAAATTCGGACGGGAATCTAAAATCATTCCCATTTTTGGATCATTGGGAAGGGAGAACAGCAACCGGTCCTAAATCGAATCTGGAGGCCTTGTGGGCGACAAATGTCACTCGGCTTTTTCCCCTTGCAATTGGTTCTCAGCCAACCGACTCAGCGCTTCTGCCAAACGCCGAAGACTATCAGCACGCGCCGCCCTGTCTTCTTCAGTACCGGCAACAAGCGCTTTTGCAAGGTTTGCGAACGGTGTGGCAATTTGCGAAGATTTATCGGATGAAGCCGGTTTCGCGATATCGCTGACTTGTTTCACAGGGTTGCTTGAATTTTGGGTCTGAGCAGGCCCGATATTCTCCGATGAATCACCCGACAACCTCACGGTATCCTCTGAGGCACTATTATCATTCGCAGACGCCTGAGGTACAATGGTTGCGATATCAACCGGTAATTTGGCATCCGATGAATCATGATTAAAACCTTCACTAGGCGTTGCCATCCAAAAACTGGTGGCCAGAAAAATCATAACTCCAATCAACCCCCTGCTTAGAAGCATACACTCACCTACAAACCGCCCAATTTTCCTTTGAATTCCGTGGCTTAGGCTGTCGATAATATGAACGAAATGCTATAACTTATTATATTTTATCTATCTATGCGAAGCTTGCAACTGAGAAATATTCTGCTCAATTTGACGGATCACAGAGTATGGTTTATTCAAAGGCAATTCATATCGTGAAACTTGTTGTCGGTGTGGTTTTTTATGTCTATGTCCTCGGCATGATTAGCCGTTCCTATATCCCGTTTCGACTGCAACTGCAACCTGCACTTTTAAAAAGTCTTCTTGCCGGCTCGAACCAAAATTATGTCATGCCAGGAAAGGAATTCGAACCATTTAGAGAATTTCTCCAGGGAGCTAAGGCAGTTAGCTTTTTAACGGATCAGCCCTATGGAGATGCAATACAGGAAGAACTGATCTATCTGGATGCCCGTTCCTATCTCGCGCCGCTTATCTTAAACCCCAAACCGGGCGAACATCTTTCGATTATTTACTGTTCCTCGGATGAAGCGGCTCAAGTGCGATTACAGGAAAACGGTTACCACTGGTGGATCAAGTTAAGTCCCGGAAAGGGGGTCGCGGTTAAAAAATCATGATTGCGCTCCATCCGCTTATTCTGCCATTCCTTATTGGACTTTTATCAACAATTTGTCTTTTCCGAGGCGTTCCTTTACCTAATAAAAGGTTCCTATCTATTGCCCTCGCATTGCCGCTTGGTTTTAGCATTTGCTCACTAGCGGTCTTTGTCTCTTACGTTTTTATGGCGAAATTCGCAAAGCAAATATCGGTGATTCTTGCTGGGCTGATTTTCTTGGGGCTTTTGTGGCTCTCTCGAACCTCGTTTTCCATAATTCAGATGAACCATCTTCCCGCTCAAGCAAAGGCCAAGCTTACTATGATCCCTGAAAAACTCCACCGTTTCTGTGCAACAACCTTCTCACCCATGTCCTCCCTGCGGATTCTGCTGTTTTTTGTGTCCACTGTGGTTTTTTGTTTTGTCCTCAAATACTTTCTAGAATATTTCGCAATCAAGGTTACAAATAACATCTACGGCGGGTGGGATGCAAGATATTACTGGAACTTGAAAGCCAGCTTTTTCTTTAGAGAGCCCTCGAGATGGACCGCCATGTTTTCCCGTATACTCCATCCGACGGATTACCCCCTTTTTCTACCCACGGTGGTCGCATGGGGTTGGAACTGGATGGGGACCGAAGCGTTTGCCTGGCCACCTTTGGTCGCTTTGTCATTTGCATTGTCATGCGTCGTTGTGGTTATGTGGTATCTTGCATCCTATGTTTCGCGGTTGTGCGCTCTCTGGTGCGGAAGTTTTCTGCTGATGACGCATGCGTTTGTATTTTGGTCGACAGCCCTTTATGCTGAGGTCCCGTTTTCATTTTTTGTGACGGCCTCGGTCCTTACGTTTATCACCGCACTGCGCACTCGACAGCTGCAACTTTTCCTCCTGGCAGGCTTTTTAACCGGTATGACCACTTGGATAAAAAATGAAGGACTGCCATTTTGTTTTTATGCCGTCTCTTCATTTATCGTCCTTCTTGTTTTTCTAAAATCGTTGCCATACAAACAGAAAGCACAAATTGCACTGTTGTTTATCCTGGGACTGAGCATCCCCGTTTCTGCACATTTAACCGTCAAATTCCTCTATGGAGGCCCGAGCATTTACTTCGGACGCCAATTTCTCTTTTCTAAACAGGAGAGCCCGGGATTGATCATTCAGAGCCTTTCAGAAACGGCTCAATCGATTAAGATCGGAAACATCATGGAGGCATGCAAGCTGCCTCTCATGGCCCTTCAGACTCTAACCTATGCAAAGCTTTACAATTTAGGAGGACCTCAAATAAATTTGGATCAAATTCCGAAAGATTGGAATTTTATTTGGTATCTCTTTCCCATCGCAATTTTTTTTAACTTCTTCTTGCAAAAAGGTAACTTCAAAGGAAGCTACCTATGGCTCATGATGGCCTTTATCCTTCTCATGGATCTCGGATATTTCATCGCCTTATGGATGACGTGGAAACCGATATTTGCTCAAACCATGGCTTTTGCACCCCCCCGCTTACTGGTGCACAACAGTGTTCTAGCGATTGTGTTTCTTTTTGAAACCTTCACTTTACCGCTCGTTCAGGAATTCCGCGCGTAAAGCGGACGCAGTCTTCAAGGATGGCAACTTCACTGGCTGGACATTTTCCGGAAGATCAACCCCTTAAAAAAGTCGTAATCGTCACGGGAGAAATACTGAAGACCAATTAAGCCCATGCCATAAACAAGGATGCCTACACATGTGAGTAGGAACAAGGAACCGTCACGGAGGCAGTAAAGAACGGAAAACATGACCATGCCGGCAACCAAGGATTTGACAACAGAAAGAAGCTGAATTTTGATCGACATATATTTTTTCAATAAAAAAATCGATAAGATCCAGCAGAACCCACTCGAAGCTCCTGTGGCGTAAATTGCACCGAAATAAGAAAAGACCCAAATAAGAATGTAATTCGCAAACCCATTAAAAAGAACGGTCAAACCCATAATCTCGCTCCAAAGCCTTTGCCGGTTATTCGCAATCAACAAGGTTTGAAAAAGCGGCATCCACAGGCTGAAAAATAAAATAACCGCATACCCTTTGAGGACCCAGATGGATTCCAGTAATTGCCCATGAAAGATAAACCGGATGATTTTGTCTGCCAAGACAAAGAGCCCCATACTCAATCCCATCGCATAAGCGATAACGAACCTCACCAGGTCATCAACCGCTGCCACAAATTCCCGCGTCCCTCGCTGATATAACACCATCAGCGGCGGGAAGATCACAACGTTGATCAGGATCATCGAAAAAATGCCCATTTGATAGATCTGATTCGCAGCCGAGTAAATTCCCACGTTCTTATCCGACGACAGCCATCCGAGCAAAGCCACATCGGTGCGCAAATAAATCAGCATAAAGATATTGCTCAGAAAGAACGGCAACCCGCCCTTGAGAAGCGCGGTTACTTTGACCAACGAGGGCTCGAAGAGAAAGTTTAAATACTTTTTAGTTAGAAAAAATAAAATGACAAACTGGATCAAACCGTTGACACCAAGAATGCCCATCAGGGCCATAATATCAAGCCGCCCATAAACCGAGACAGCATAAACCAAACCGAGATTCAGTACCCGCTCCAATATCCTAGAAAC
>JAMWDC010000189.1 GCA_023819025.1 Candidatus Omnitrophota bacterium
ATATTTATTCCTAATCTGATCATTGAAATATCGGCCGTGGGAAGGCGCAGACATCAAGGCTTGGTAAATATCCTGCGGAACTCCCCGGTAATGATAGACCCCACCGCTTCGGAAAGCAATTTCCAAAGTTTGGGTTTCGCTGTCGTAACCTACAACCGCCAAATCGCGGGAACGGATTGCTTTTCGTTCCAATGCCTCCTCCTTTCAATCAAGAGTTCAAGGAACCGTATTTACGGCGAAGATTTCCGGGATTGAACCAAGCTATCGAGCTTTGCCAAGAGACTGTTCAGCCCCAGCCGCTCTTTGGCGGAAATCAGAACGCCCTCGGGCCATTGATTGTGAATGCTTTGGTTTTGATTTTCGTCCAAAAGGTCTGCTTTATTTAAGGCTAAGATCGTCGGCTTTTCACCGGCATGGATCTCGTTCAAAACGGTCTCTACCGCTTTTTTAAATTCCTGGGCATAAGGACTCGAGATATCCAAAACATGAATCAAAATGTCGGCTTCCGTCACCTCTTCCAAAGTCGCATGAAAGGACTCGATCAGGGTATGCGGCAGATCCTTCAAAAATCCGACGGTATCGATAAACAAGAGATTGTCGTGACCATTCAAGGATTCCATACGGACCATCGGATCCAGGGTCGCGAACACTTTATCTTCAACATACGCCTGGGCCCCGGTCAGGGCATTTAATAGGGTGGATTTGCCGGCATTCGTGTATCCTACAATCGCAACGGTGCAGAAATTTTTTCGACGCCGGCCGGAACGGATCAATTCACGGTGTTTGCTGACCTTCTGGAGTTCGGCCTTCACTTGCTGGATGCGCCGCCTGACCTTCCTGCGATCCCTCTCAAGTTCCTGCTCGCCAGGACCGCGGCCTCCGATCCCGCCGCCCATCCGGGACATCACGGTCCCCAACCCGCCCAGGCGCGGCAAGGCATAAATAAGCTGGGCAAGTTCCACCTGTAATTTCCCTTCGCGGGAACGGGCCCGGCGGGCGAAAATATGAAGGATGACCCCGGTCCGGTCCAGGACAGCAGCTTTCGTGAATGCCTCAATATTTCCGGCCTGGGTCGGCGTTAAATCCACATTAAAAACCAAGACATTCGCGCCAAGGCGCCGGACTTCGTCACGAACCTGGATTAATTTCCCCTCCCGGATAAAGTGACTCGGGCTGGGATGAGGAACGTGTCCATGGGTAAAACCGAGAATCCGGATCTGGCAGGCCCGCACAAGTTCCGAGATTTCTTCAAGGCTTTCTTGGAGAAACCCGGGCGCCTTTTCCCGGACTTGAAGAATAACCAAATAAGCCTTGTTTTTGGGTTCCCGGGAGTATTGTTTCTCGACTCCCGGAAGCCGAAAATACGTCAGATCCTTCACGTGTGAAATCAAATTCCTCTCTGGAGACGCATGTCTCTTGCTGCTTCAAGATGCATCATCATTATATACCGTCGAGCCCCGGAAAACACTATGCCCTTCTCCATCCCAATGTACACCGCGGGGGTGGACATCGGGTGATCGCCGGCAGGGATGTATTGAACGGGCGGGATCTATTCTTCCTTCCCAGACAAGAGTTCGCCCATGTGTCCGATGAACATGAAAAGAAAGGCGGCCCAAACCAGAGGTTTGGTGAGAAAGGCAAGAATCACTCCGAGGTGGACCAAGGGATTAATAACCTTTGAGGAATCGTCCCGGAGCGTTTCCCATTCCAGATATAAAAAAAAGGAAACCAGAACCGAAAAACCCACCGTATAAAGAACCCTGTATAAAATCTGCAGCGATTTCATCTCTCAATCTTTCCCGAGAAACAAAGCCAATGGCATCTCAAAAGTGATCCGCCTCACCTGATCGGCCGCGTTCTCAGCCGAAAGCACTTCGGTCTAGACATGATACCCCATAGCCCTTGGGTCTTTACCGGTGCGCAAAACCTCCCCGGTTTCCACGGAAAAAGTATAGACCGTACCGTCAATTAAAACGAGGGTATACTCTTTCTGATCACCGGAAAGACCGGACCGGCCCGTTGAAAGCCGTGATTTCCATTGATACTCACTAAACCCTTTCCAAAGCTGGTCCGGATTCTTCACCAGATCCTTGACCCGGTAACTTTTTAATTCGCGGCCTTTTTCATAAAAGCCGACGGCAAGGTCCGAGAGCCCGTTCATGTCCCGTCCCGCCTGCCCGACACGGATCAGATGCATTCCGTCATCACAAAGGATGATGGACCTCGAGTACCAATCAATCGACCACTGAGGTTGATCGGATCCGGACGCATAAGCCGTTCCCTTTCCGAATCCGGACAGAGTAAGCCTTTTTTCCGGTACCAGATCTATATAGAACCCTCCGTTGGGCGAATACATGCGAATGGGTTCGCTTTTGTTTTCAGGGACAGGCTTTCGGACCGGCTGCGGCACGGAGGACGTGCCCGCGCAACCCTGAAAAATTGAAAGCATCGCCATGGCCATCATCGCGCTCAGACCGAGGCGAAACAATTTCATGGGGTGAAATGACGGCATGGCCTTTAAACGCTATTTCTTCTCCAGAAGTTGCTTTAACTTCTTGATGGAAGAGCGCGTAAATAAAATAGAGGGAACCTGGATCTGCATCCCCGAGTTTTCGTCGCGGATGATAATGTGCCGATGGCCCATGACAGATTCATCAAAGAAACACCGCATGTGTTTCCTCGAAATCTTCCCCGGAAAAATACTAAGAACCGGCCCGGTCACGGAGTTGTCGTCCACCACCAGGCGCATGAAATAAAAAAACAGCAGATAAACAGCCACGAGAAAACAGAAAAAACCGATCACGACTTCTGCCTTGAACGGAAGCTGCAAAATGGGAATTTGGGGCACTAACAGAGCCACCGACGCACATAATAAAACATAAAGAGGATTGTTGGGCCAAAAAACCATGCGTTTCATTTTTCCTTCTCTCTTTCGTGTTCCATCTGGACTTTTGCAAAATGACCGTTCGGGCCCGTTTTTTCGACCCCTCGCCGCAATCTATTGGGTCTTATCAATGATTCAGCCCACAATATCGACCCAGGAGTTCTCATTTTGCAAAGATTCAGTTCCATTTAATAAAAAAATATCTAAAAAATATTCAGGGCTCGACGAAGTGCAGCACTCATTTTACTCGGATTCCAGGGCGGATCAAAGACAATTTCGACTCGGACATCCCGGACATCCGGAATGCTCCGGATTTTGTCCTTCATATCCGCGGCGATCCAATCCCCCATAAAGCACCCGGGTGACGTGAGGGTCATCTTGATAAAAACATCATAACCGCCCTCAGGCCGGGGCACCGTCCGGCATTCGTAGATCAAACCGAGATCCACGACATTGTAAGGAATTTCGGGGTCATAACAATTTCTCAACTTCTCCCAAACCTGTTGCTCGATTGATTCTTCCGGGCCGTGAGGCCGCGCGGCCTTCGCCTCCTGAGGAATTTCCTTTCCGAGGGCATCGGCATCTTTGCCCCCGATGCGGGCCATGGTTCCCTGATCCGTCACCACCGTAAAGACGCCGCCGAGACTTTGAGTCAACGAGACGTGAGTCCCTTTAAAGAGCGTGATCTTATGACCATTTGGAATTTCAATCGCTTCACAGTCGCGTGCCAGGAAAATCGATTCCTTAGTTTCCACGTTTCATGTCCCCTAGAATCCGCCTCACGGCAGGAGTTGCCTTCGAATCATTATTTTAAGATAATGCCCTTTGAAGACGGAGCGTTTATGATTGCACCTCTTGGACCAGTGAATGCACTGAATATCTCTGAGCGATATGACGGAGAACGATTTGCTGGATATGTCTTAGTGGATACCGGGTTGCATTTGCCTTGGCCTACGTTTCCCCTTGAAAAGCTTACCTGGAGATCCTATCCCACAACAAACGCCGTCAAGGGGTTTCAGTTTTATCCTTGTCTTTGGAAGGATCCTCAGTTTCACCGCGCATCGACTTTTTAAATTCACGGATCCCCTCACCCAGCGCCTTCCCGATCTCAGGTAAACGTTTAGCCCCGAACAAAAGCAAAACAACCAAAAGAATGACAACGATTTCCAACGGCCCCGGCATATTCATATCCAACCTCGCATCCAGTATGATGGGATGATCTTCAAGATTCGTGTTTAAACCTTCACTCAGAGGGACATTTTATCACTGAAGGCTGCATGGTTTCCAGCCTATTGTCGCAATTACTGAACGAAGAGCGAACCTTTCTTGAGCAGGAATTTCTGCTCTGACAAGCAGAAACCCGCCCCACCGGCTCGCTCCGCCAAAGGCGGAGACAAAGCCCGCAAAAATTTTTTTTCTTTCAACGGGCGCGCGGAAAATTCTTTATTGGCAACGGACGTGGGGAAATACCCACTTTGGGATCTCGAATTTCCCCACTTTTGGACGTAACCAATGGCGGGAAAAGAAGACGGGAGAAGCTTTGAAGGGTTTTGGGTCGGGGCAAAGAAGAAGAGGTCTTCCTTGCCGGCTCCGGGTAATCCGGAAGTCACAAGGAAAATCCATTGTGGGACTGGTTTGGGAATCCGGCGTAGCGAGGGATAAAATCCTTTACATTGATTGACGCGCGGGAAAGGTACGCCGTCAACCCGCATCAAACTCGCCAAAGTCCTCGGAGTTTCTTTGGATGAGTATTTGGGGTTCGCTACTCTGGAACCAGACGCAAGCGGCGAGCCTGAACTTATAAAATCCGATGTCAGCATTACGGTTGAACAGCTGGCCCTTGTGCCAGGCTCGGAACTTGACGTTAAAAGAGTTCAGATCATTCCTCACCAGGAATGTATTCTTACCCGCTATCTTGATCGTGAAGCACCCCGCGGCAAGCCGCGGGGGGGTAAAGCACGGGTTTCTAAAAAACCCGCATTCTTTTAATGAATTGCTCCAGTTTTCACAGAATAGGATTCTTCCTCC
>JAMWDC010000190.1 GCA_023819025.1 Candidatus Omnitrophota bacterium
TCCCTTCTTTTGCCTCATGAGCTAAGGGTGTACGCGGAATCAACATGAGGGTCAGAAAGGAAAGATAGCGGGGTTGCATTTGATTGAGTGCATGAATAGTTTCGCGCACATGATCCTGGGAATACCGCCGCCCTCCCAACCCGAGGATGACGATCACAGAGGATTTTATCTGACAGGCCGCCGCCCTTTGAACTGCCCGGATCATTTCGCGAACGGTTGCGCGTTTTCGTACCTGATTTAATAGCAGCTGACTCCCGCTTTCCAGCCCGATGTAGACGAGCTTGAGTTTGTGTTCATAGAGCTCCTTTAATTCACTGTCCGATCTTTGTGTCATGTTGTACCCGTTGGCATAGCTCGAGATCCGGCATAGCCGGGGAAACGCCTGACAGATTTTCTTCAGTATTGGCAACAACCGGGCCTGACTCATAGCGAGGGCGTCGCCATCCAATAAAAATACCCGCCGGGTATCCGGCCAGAGCTGTCCGCCTTCCTCGATATCACGGACGATTTCGTCGTCGGACTTGACCCGAAAGGGTTTCTTCAGATAAGCGCCGCAAAAGGTGCATCCGTTTGAAGAACATCCCAGCGTAACCTGCAGAAGAAAACTTTCTGCCTCCGCGGGCGGTCTTATCACGGGTTCCACAATCGGCATGATTGCTTCCTAATTTTTACCATTCTCGAACAAGTGAAGTTGCTTTATTATTATACGAGGTATTGATCCAAGAGCAAAATCAAGAAAGGACCGGATCGTGCCGAAGACACTATGGAAAAACAAGTTACAACCACGAACAATCAGCCGGTACAATCCGCGATAACAACATGGCGATGATTCTAAAAGGACCCTATACCCCCACCCCAGCCGAAGATCGCATGGAAAATGCGGGAAACTTGAAGCGTGCCCGCGAGTATTATTACTCCAAACGCCCGACCAATCTCTGTTATCTGATCCGTCAACGTTTTTTGTGGATGAACGAATATTGCAATGACAAGGGATCCGTCATTGAGTTGGGCTCAGGCGCCGCTTTTTCCAAAGACTTTATAGCGAATCCCTCGTTTAAAACAACCGATTACGAAAAACATCCCTGGATCGATGAACAAGTCGATGCGTTGAAAACCCCGTTTCAGGACGAATCCATCGACGTCGTCATTGCCAGCCATATGATTCATCATCTGGCGACACCTGCATTATTTTTCCGTGAAATACAGAGAATCCTTAAACCGGGAGGGTTCCTCCTGATTCAGGATATCGAATCCGGTCTCCTGACCCGGTTGCTTCTAAGGATCATGCGGCACGAAGGATGGAATTTCAATGCCGCTGTTTTCGAAGAGAATGCGACGTGCAACGATCCCAGGGATCCCTGGTCCGCAAATTGCGCAATTCCTCATCTCCTTTTTAGTGATCCAAAGGCATTTGAAAATCAGTTTCCCGCTTTCAGGATTCTTAAAAATGAACTCTGTGAATGCTTTATTTTCGCCCTCTCGGGCGGGGTCATTGCGAAAACAAGGACCATCAACTTGCCGGAGGGTGTCTTAGATTTTCTGAATCGATTGGACAACCTGCTTATTCGCCTCTGCCCTGCGGTGTTTGCGATGGGCCGCCGGGTGGCGATACAAAAGATACCCCAATGAATCCCAAAACCCTGCAAGCACCAGTCGAAACAAGGCTTCTTACCGATTGGAGTTCTTTCGAATTTGTGACGAAATATATAGTCAAGGGTGGGGGAATCTTATACCCAAAATGGAGCCCCGCGGGCATAGCTCGCGGTACCTTAAACCTTTCGGAGGAATCCGCCGAAGCAAAGCCTCCTTCGCTCAGCGCTTGATGGCTGAGCTTCGAGGGGCCGTCCAAGGCATTCTGCCCGCACCCAAGGGGCGGGTTTCCTGCGCAGGCGGACAAAATTCCGGATGATGTTACCAAGGTTAAAGTTAATTAAAAAAGTGAATCCCAAAACGGCCATTTGGAACCGTCCCTTTTGGTTTTCAAAGCTGTTTCTGGGAGTCTTAATCTTAAAGGCTGCTGCGTCTTTCTTTCTTGCATCTTCTTATTTAACCCAATTATTCACACCGTTCATCAATTGGTTTGTCTGGTCGGGATTTAAAAACCCATGGGATTTTTTTTACAACCTGAATCTCACGAAGTCGTTTCCTTATCCGACAGTCATGCTCTGGACCATGACGTTGCCGCGAGTCGTCTTCGCTCCTTTGCTTTCGCAAGACTGGCATGCTGTCACGGCACTCCACCTTTTCGTCATGAGGATACCGCTCCTTGCCTTTGATATTCTTTTACTCACCCAGTTTTTAAATCTTTTCCCCACCCAGCAAAAAAAGGTTTTAATCATCTATTGGTGCTCCCCCATTGTCTTCTTTATTAACTACATCCACGGACAGCTGGATATCGTGCCGACCGCTTTGTTTTTTACAACGGTCTTCTTGCTGATCCGCCAGCAATATCTGACCAGCGTCCTGCTCTTTGCGATCGCCGCGGCGTCCAAGACCCATCTTTTTATTTCGCTTCCCTTTATCGTGGTTTTCCTTTATCGAAAAAAAATTCCGATTCGCCGTTTAGTTCTCTACGTTCTCGCATGCCTGGCCTTTTATCTGATTCTCGTCACACCCTACCTACGGTCCGAGGCATTCCGGCAGATGGTTTTCAACTCCCCCGAACAAAGAAGGCTCTTTGATTTCTTCCTAGCCATCTCCCCCACCTTGAATCTCATGGTCTGTCCGACAGTTGTAACACTCCTGTTTATCAAGTTCGCTTCCTATAAAAAATTGAATCGGGAAATCCTCCTGATGTTCCTGGGGATCGTCTTTGCAATCTTGGTCGTTTTCGTACCGCCGATGCCCGGCTGGTTCATGTGGTCCCTGCCTTTTCTCATTTATTTTTACTTGAGCAACAAGGAATATTCCCGGGCGCCTTTTATTCTCTACAATGCCATTTATGTGATTTATTTTCTGTTTTTTTTCGAGAAGGATCCTGCTTTTCTGAATCAGATGATGCCCCATTTGCCGGTCAAGGATTTGGCCTTATCCGTCACCATGGCTTCCGTTGGCTTTATCGCCTTCTGGATGTTCCAGCTGGGGGTGAAAAAAAACGAGGAACTCAAAATCCTGGAGGCCCCTTTTTTGATCGGCATTGGAGGCGACAGTGGTTCGGGCAAACACACGCTTTTGCGCGTCTTGAGAAATCTCGTCGGCAAGTCCCGCTCCATCCCTATGTTCGGTGATGACTTCCATAAATGGGAACGGGGCAACGAAAACTGGCAAATCTATACTCACCTGAATCCGACCGCAAGCCGGCTCCACGACAGCATGGACCTGGCAATCGCCTTGAAGGACGGAAAAAACATTGAGCTCGGCCATTATGATCATACGACCGGAAAATTTTCAGATCCGACGGTCATCGAATCCAATAAATTCATATTCTTTGTAGGGCTTCATCCGTTCTACCTTAAAAAAATGCGGAGTCTGATTCACATGAAGATCTTCATCGACACCGACGAACCTTTGCGGAAATACTGGAAAATCCAGCGGGACGTTCTCAAAAGGGGCTACGAACGCTCGAAGGTTCTGGCACAGATTACTTCCCGTCAGGAAGACCGCCTGAAATATATCGAACCCCAGAAACAATTTGCCGATCTCATCATTCGGTACGAATCCGAAATCCCGTTGAACCTTGACCGTCCCTCAGCGGCAAGGATCCCCCTGAAAACAACCTACACCCTGGACAACAGCATCAACCTGGAAGATCTTGTCGAGAATCTTTCCTATGTCCCGGCTTTACATGTTGAACACTACGGGGATATTAGTATCCAGCAGCTTGAGGTGACGGGCTCGATTACGGCACGCGAGGTCATGAATATCGCCTATCAATTGAAGCTGAATTTCGACGAACTGTTCATCAATCCGAGAGGGGGATGGCTTCGGGACTACCACGGAATCACCCAGCTTGTCTTCCTCCTCCTTTACAATCATCATTTAAAAAGCTGAACCTTGAGCGAAGCGATTCAAGACCTTATCGAAATTTCCCACTATGCGGCCCAGCATATCCGATTTGTCCAAGGAGGCGGTGGCAACTGTTCTGTAAAATTTTCCGGAAAACTTGCGATCAAGGCGTCCGGCTACAACCTGGAGGAGGTTTCGGAAAAAAAAGGCTGGGCAATTGTGGATCTTCGGACCGGCCAGGCCGTGGATAAAGACGGACCGAAGTTTTCCATGGAAACCCATCTTCACCAGATTCTCAATACGTATGTGATTCATACCCATCCGATCGCCGTCGCCGCATTGATCTGCTCTAGGCAAGGAAAAGAAAATTTCCGCCGACTTTTCCCAGACCCTCTGTATCGATGGCTGGACTATGCCGCACCGGGCCGCTCGATAGCCGAAAAGGCCAAAAAGGAGCTCGAGAAATCTCCCCTGCCTCCGGAAAGCGACTGCGCCCTTTTCCTCCAGAATCACGGCCTTTTCATCTCCTCCGCGACCAAGGATGGCGCCATTCAACTTCACGAAGACACCGTTGTCAAATTGGAAAAATTTTTCGGCGATCTCATGACCCTCGACTTACCCCCGATTCCCGAAAACCGTTTCCTGACTCCGGATCATGTGGTCTATACCTTTCGCGGGGAAACCTCCAAGGAGAAATGGCCGCGCAAACTCGACGCGGCCCTGCGGGAAGTTCAGGATTTCATCCGCGAGGTGCTGGCTCTCATGGCTAAAAAACATTGGGAACCTGCCTGGTTATCCGACCAAGACGTCCATGTCCTCACGGATATGGGAGATGAAAAATACCGGCAAAAGTTATGGAGAACCGACGAATGAAAATCCTAATTCCCATGGGCGGGATGGGTAAGCGATTTCTCGAAGCTGGTTACACACCTCCAAAGCCGCTCATCGAGGTCGA
>JAMWDC010000191.1 GCA_023819025.1 Candidatus Omnitrophota bacterium
CAAATCCTTTGGGTGAATATGACCACTGCCATTTTTCTGGGCATGATGCTTGCCTTTGAGCCGAAAGAGCCGGGGATTATGCAAAGGCCTCCTCAGGATCCCAAGATGCCGATCATGACGAGGGATGTTATCATTCGAACCTTGTATGTCGGCATCCTCCTTGTGAGCGGGGTGTTTGGTCTTTTTAAATATTCCCTCCGCCAGGGTATCCCTGTTGAAGAGGCGCGAACGGTTGCGACGACAACGCTCGTCATGGGAGAGCTTTTTTATCTTTTTAATTGCCGGTCCCTTTACCGATCTCTTTTTTCGATCGGTCTTTTCTCGAATCTATGGGTGTGGGTGGGCTGCGGACTTATGATCCTAGCTCAGATGCTTTTTGTCCAAGTCCCGTTCATGAATCGTATGTTTCATTCCGCGCCGTTACAGTTGCTGGAATGGGAAGAGATTCTTTTCGTATGTCTTTTAGTTTCTGCGGTTGTCAGTGTTGAGAAATATGTACGGCGCCAAAAAAAGGTCGAAAAAAGGGGTACTTAACCCCGCCTTCGCAGAAAACTCCGTCTGACCACCACCCCTTTGGCGGGATTCCGTTCAGCGGCAGGAAAAGCGGGGATGCCGCGTCCCGTTGGGACCCTGCCGATTTTCGGCGGCGGTTGGCAGCGGTGATGCTTCGGCGGGGGTTCACCGAAGCTGGGGGAGCCACGACGGTAAAGCCGTGAAGTCTCACCATGCCTACGGTTTGAGTCAGTTCAATCCCAGACGTTTTGATGGACGGACAGGATGGGTCCTTCTATGAGTTTTGTCATCGAACATATTTTGCTGGCAGCGGCACTGCTTTTGTTTTTAAGCGTCCTGTCCAGCAAGATTTCTGACAGGTTCAGTATTCCTTCGCTGCTTCTTTTCTTGGCCATCGGCATGCTGGCCGGCTCCGAAGGGCTTGGAAGAATCTATTTTGATAATGCCGCGTTGGCTAAAATCATCGGTGTTGTTGCCCTTTCTTTTATCCTCTTCTCCGGCGGGTTGGAAACAGATTATGCTGAAACCAAGCGGATTTTAGTCAAGGGGATGATCCTTTCCACGATCGGTGTTTTGATGACGGCTTTTATTGTGGGTATTTTTGCGTCGAGAATATTCGGAATTCCTTTAAAGGAAGGGTTGTTGCTTGGCGCCATTATCTCGTCGACGGATGCGGCAGCGGTTTTTTCAATTTTAAGGTCCAAAAATATCGGCCTGAAGGGACAGCTCCGCCCAATTTTAGAGTTGGAATCCGGGAGTAATGATCCCATGGCTGTTTTTTTAACGGTCGGGATGA
Source organism: Candidatus Omnitrophota bacterium (assembly GCA_023819025.1). Classification (GTDB taxonomy): domain Bacteria; phylum Omnitrophota; class Omnitrophia; order Omnitrophales; family Aquincolibacteriaceae; genus JAMWDC01. The sequence continues at coordinate 1,310 of JAMWDC010000191.1, forward strand.
TTCAGCTTATTCAGCATCCCGCCATGCCTTGGCTTGATCTGATCGGCATGTTCTTCAAACAAATGGCGCTCGGGTTTGTGGTCGGATGGCTGTTGGCGACAGCCTTTTTGAAAATCATCAATCGCCTTTTTTTGGAATACGAAGGTTTGTATGCCGTTTTGACTTTTTCCGTTGCGTTGTTGGCCTATGCCGCTGCCGAAACTGCGGGGGGGAACGGATTTTTGTCCGTTTATGTTTTCGGGTTGCTGCTTTCTAAGCACGACTTCATGAATAAGCGGAGTTTGATCCGTTTTCATGGGGGAGTGGCCTGGCTCATGCAGATCGTGATGTTCTTGACCCTCGGTTTGCTTGTTTTTCCTTCCAAGCTCGTCCGGATTGCTTGGGGAGGAGTAGCCATGGCATGTATCCTTTTCTTTTTGGCGCGGCCCGTTGCTGTTTTTCTCTGCCTGCCCTTCGATTCGATTAAAGACAAACTCATGATTTCCTGGGTGGGGTTGCGGGGAGCCGCACCGATTGTTTTGGCAACGTTCCCTCTGCTTGCCAATGTCTCGAATTCGGAGCTTATATTCGATGTGGTTTTTTTTGTGGTCCTGGTTTCAGTTTTAATCCAGGGGACGAGTATCCCGTATGTGTCCAAACACTTGGGGCTGCACGCCCCTCTGCAACGCAGACTCCGGTATCCTCTGGAATTCGAGCAGCACGCAGGCGTGGATGCGGACCTTTTAGAATTCATGGTCCCTTACGCGGGGGCGTCCGCAGGAAAGAAATTGTATGAAGTCGGTTTTCCGAAGGACAGTTTAGCGGTTTTGGTGAGACGGGACGACAAATTTATCGTTGCCAAAGGGAATACGGTTTTGCAGGAAGGAGATGTTGTACTGGCTTTGGTCAGCAGGAAGGATCTGGATACGGTTAAAAATATTTTTAACACGCTTAAAGACAAAAGAATCAAAGACGTTTAAGGAGAAAAGCACTGTAAACTTACTGAGGTCCAGACGGGTCATCCGGGAAAGGCAGGAGGTTAAAAAACTATGAAAGGTCCCGCACAGGTCGCGATGCTCCAGGCAGCACGGATCAGTTTGGCCGGTAATATCTTTCTCTTTGCCATCAAGTTGACTGCACTCATCCTCGTCCGGTCTCTGGCCATCGCAACGGACCTTGGTATTACTGTAGTCGGTCTCATCGTATCCATTATTTTCTATCACTCCGTGAAGGTTTCAAACCGGCCGGCAGATTTTGTCCACAATTACGGGTACGGTAAAATTGAGCACGTCTGTGAAGCGCTCGAGGGGATTATCCTGATCGGGATCGCCGTCGTGATGTCGATTCAGGCCGTGATCCATCTGTTCCATGGTAACGAGATCGCCCTGCCGTGGCTGGGATTCGGGTTTAGTTTGGTCAGCGCGGCTGTTAACTTTGTCGGATCGGCATGGATTCTTTCGTTGTCAAAAATTTGCGCTTCGCCAGCAGTCCGTGCGGAAGGAATTCACTACCGGTTGGAAGGTTTTATCTCGATGACGATTGCTGTGGCATTTATGCTTGTCATCCTTCTTGTGCCGACCTCTTTGAAGCCATGGACGATATACCTGGATCCCATAGCGACACTCATCGTCAGTGCCTGGATTACTGTTCCTTCTTTCCATATGAGCCACCACGCGTTTTTGAAACTTCTCGATGCCTCTCTGGAGGAGGGGAGCAAGATGGAAGTTTTCAAGCAATTGGGGAAATATATGGGACAGTGTTGCGAATTCCGGAATATCCGCAGCCGTAGTGCTGGACGGAAAAAGTTTGTCGAGTGCGATGTGGTATTACCGGCTTGGATGTCTTTCCCTGAAGCTCATCAGATTGCCGGAAAGATCGAGAAAGATATTCAGAACAATATCCGGGGATGCGAAGCAAAAATCCGGATGATCCCATGCGATGAAAGCTGTGTTTTTCGCCCCTTGCCAACTCGATGTCCTTATTATCATTAGGATTGGGAGCGCACCATATATTTTGCAGAACAGAAACTTGGATTTTTAGGTCGTTTTCAATCCTCCAAGGGGGTTCCTTAATATTCACTGTTGTGCTTGGTGAGGGGCATGCCTGATTCATTCATAGAATGGCATTTCATTCGGCCGGAGCGGGAGAGGTTACGTTAATCTCATCTTTCTCCGGCAGTTTTTATCTGCGTATCAGCAGCAATCCAACATAATCCTGTCACGGAGCTTGGAAGCAAGGGGTCGCTTGACAGTAGGCCCATGCGGAGCATGGGGCAGCCAATCATTATTATCTCCACACGACGGCGATAGGAAATTGAGTCCAAATCAGGCAGCACTGGTTTGGGGTTTTTTATGTCCGCATGTCTTGTAAGATTGACCCGCCACAGGACGTTACCCGCTTGTACACGGGACCATTTTTGATACAATACGTTCAATCATCCGTATTCTGCGAACCGCCATTATCAATCGCGGTGCGGTGCGAGGACAGGGGATCTATGGGAAGGCAGTTGATTTCAGTATGATGACACAAAATCCGGCCCCAATTCCGTTTCAAATCGTTGCGAATGCCTGTCAAAAAACAGGCACGAGGGTGATCCTGATAGGCGGGCAGGCTTTGGGGGCCCGGGGCTATCAGCGGGTGACGCTTGATCTGGATTTCATGATTACCGAACAAGATTATGAGAGATTGAAGCCGGCGATGGAACGCGAAGGTTACAGCGAAATTGTTCGTACGGAGATCGCCGTGAAAATGCGGGCTGCCTCAGATGAGCTGATCGATATTGATTTCATGTTCGTGGATCCAGGCACGTTTGACGGCATCCGGAAGGAAGCTTCGCAGGAGAATTTTGAGGGTTGTAACTTCTGGGTTCCCAAGCCCGAACATCTTATTGCGCTTAAACTGCATGCGATTAAACAGCAGCCGGACGTGCGTGAGATGAAAGATTTAAATGACATTGTGGAGTTAATAAGGGGGAATCCCATCGATCCCCAATCGGATACCTTCAGGTCCCTATGTTTGAAATTCGGCACGTCGGCACTTTATAAAAAAATTCTTGCTGCACTCAAGGTACATGGATAATTTAAAGTTTCCCGAAGGACGCATAAATTTGCCGCGGCCCAAGGTGGTGCCGTTAAGGGCCTACATCCGTTTTGTGGTTTGGCATTTGAACCGTTTAGGGCCTCAAAAACGACTGCGTGAACTTGCAAGGAGACCGCTACCTGCGGGTAAACGGTTTACGTTGTTTCCCTAATGCCGATATTCACACGGTATGGGCTTGGGGCTCCTCCCTTGAAATAGAAGGGAGGAAGTTTCATGTACTCCGAAGAAGCACTTCGACCGCTTCCTGAAAAAAATAGGTGTCTTTTGTTTCTCAATTTCCACCTCCGGAGCCGGGTCTGCGATTTTAAATTATTCACTTTTGTGCTTGGTGAAGGGCATGCCCAATTCATATAATAGGGACCTATCATCGGGGCAGGGAGACGGCGGGAAACGGCTTCCTCCGATGAGGGAAGAGGGACCCCCGTGAAAATTCATTTGGCCGGTTATAACG
>JAMWDC010000192.1:0-563 GCA_023819025.1 Candidatus Omnitrophota bacterium
GATGGTGGAGATGGGGCCCGACCGCATGCATCACGCCTTTTGGCATTACATGGATCCCGAACACCCCCAGTATCCGGGTCCGAAAAATCCTTATGAAAGTGCGATTTATGAGTATTACAAGTTTTTGGACGGGCAGATTGGGGATTTTCTGGATCTCTTGGATAAACATACGATTGTCCTCGTTGTTTCGGATCACGGTGCACGGCCCATGCTGGGCGGATTCTGCATCAACGAGTGGCTCATTCAAGAGGGATATCTCCGACTTCTGGAATATCCTACCCAACGCTTGGACTTCCAAGACCTCGCGGTGGACTGGCCTCACACCAAGGCTTGGGGTGAAGGAGGCTACGTTTCGCGCATTTTTTTGAATGTCAGAGGCCGTGAACCCATGGGCTCCATTGCCGAGGATCGGTATGAAGCGGTCCGCACTGAACTTGTTGAGAGACTCGAGTCTGTGCTCGACCCCAAGGGACACCGGATGGGGAATCGTGTCTATCGTCCCGAAGATCTTTACCCGGTCCGAAATGGAAACCCGCCGGACCTGATGTGCTACTTCGGCAATC
>JAMWDC010000192.1:573-4830 GCA_023819025.1 Candidatus Omnitrophota bacterium
TGGCAGCCCCTGCCGGTCCCGACGACGCCAATCACGATTGGGACGGAATTTTTATCCTGAACGACGGCGAAAAAAGGAGAAGTTATGAACTCCAGGGTCTGGAGATCCGGGATGTGGCTCCGACCATCCTGGATCTTTTCGAGATGGAAATTCCGTGGGATATGGAAGGCCGCTCTATTTTAAAGCAGTTTCCTCTTATCTTTAAGTCCGCGCGGATGTAACCCGTACATCTGTCGTTTCGACTCTTCTATTTGTGGTAAATGTAATGCAGAAGAACCTCGTCCGATTTGTGTAAACGCCGGCAGGCCTCACGCGCGATATTTAAAATGAGCAGGCCGAAAAGTTCCTTGTCTGATTCAAAAATGGAAAGGAGGTCCCTGCGCTCCAGAACCATCAGTTCGGTATCCGTCACGGCGATCGCAGTCGCTGAATGCGGCTGAATGCCGATCACTGAGGTTTCGCCGAAGCACTGCCCCGTAGAAAAACTGACAAGTTCGAGCGGTTCGTAATCCGCCCCAACCACGATTTTCACCGTGCCCGAAAGGATAATGTAAATGTGACTGGCCTCATCGCCTTGGCGGAAGATCACTTCCCCCGCCTTGTAAGATATCCCCTCCAATAATTTAAAAATTCGCGTTAATTGTTCGTCCGAAAGCCCACCGAAGATCGAGATCTTATTTAAGATGGGAACCACACGTTTTTTGTCCAACGGTCGGTACCGGATTTTATCCCCCATAAGTCACCTCCTTGTCCAAGAATCGGTTGGCACACCCTCACCGTTATCCCTTCTCAATGAGCGGCATCCAGGCCGATCCCCTGTACTTGTAGAGGGTACTAATATCCGCTGCTTGGCTCCCTGTTCATTTCGGTGCGCGTCATAAAAAAGGCCGCAGCATATCAAAAACCCCTCATCAGCTTCATAACGTCCTTTATCTTTTCATCGCTCAAAGGCCGTGTGCTGCGGCTCAAGAGAAATTGTTCCATATCTTTTGTCTTTTTCCAAAGGACGTCGATTTGGAATTTCCGCATCTCGCCCCCGATCTGATTATTGCCTTATTGCCGGCCAGGGCGGAAAAAATATGGATCCGCCGAAGGATTATGGCGAACGTGTAGGAATGATACTTTTTTAGGTGTTTCTAACCTGCAAACCTTTAGAGCGCAGATAGTCTTTCACCTGCCGGATGGTCAGCGTGCGAAAATGGAAAACAGAGGCTGCTAATAAAATTTGGGCGCCGCCTTTGACAACGCCGTCATAAAAATGTTCCAAAATCCCGGCACCGCCGGAGGCAATGACCGGTAATCGAACCGCATCCGCAATGGCTCGCGTGAACTCCAAATCGTATCCAGCCAAGGTGCCGTCACCATCCATACTGGTCGGCAAAATCAAGCCGGCCCCCAAAGACTCGCAGGTCTTTGCCCATTCGACGGCATCTTTGCCCACAGGTTCCGTCCCGCCTGAGATAACCACTTCAAATCCGGACGGCATTTTTTTATTCCGCCGTCCATCGATGGCGATCGTAACTTTTTCTTTTCCGAAGGCACAGGCTGCTTCCCTGATTAAATCCGGCCTTTTCACCGCAGCACTATTCATGGAAATCTTGTCCGCCCCAGCTCCGAGGACAAGCTCGATATCTTCGAGACTCCCGATGCCGCCGCCCACCGTAAGCGGAATGTCAATGGCACCCGAAACATTTCGAATCCACTCCAGCCGTGTCTTCCGGTTCTCCACCGTGGCGGCGATATCCAGCATCGCCAGTTCATCCGCGCCCTCCCGTTCGTAGAACGCAGCATTCTCAACTGGATCGCCCGCGTCCCGCAAATTGACAAAATGGATTCCCTTAACAACCCGTCCGCCTTTCATATCCAGACACGGCATGATCTTAATGATAGTCATAGAACCCCCCGCCCAAAATGTCCTTTCCCGATGATCGTCATCCGAGAAAGGCGCATCGGCGCATTGTCGAGAGTTAACGTCCTCTATTTATTTGGCCTTTAATTCCGCCAACCGTCTCATTGCGGCGGCACGAATCTTATTTTTTGTCGTTTCCGTGTGGTGCCGGCCGAACATTGGATTGTTCTTGCCGCGTTTGGAGAGACTTTCCTTCTTTTTCCATGCCAGTGAATGATGCTTACCGTAAAAAGGGTTCCTTTTACCCCTTGCATTCAGACTCAAAAGACGCCGGGTTGCAAGACTCATTCTTCTTCCTTTTGCAATGGCCATGGATCGATCCTTTCTATCTGTCCCAGATTTCCTGGGGGAAACCCGTTCAAGTTATATTTTCTCCCAATGCAGGACATCTTTTAATGGTCGGTTTTTGTTTTGTGATACCCGCTCACCGGGCCAGCCGAGCGATATCAGACTTACAAGTTTAAGCCCGGGACCGGCACCTAAAACACGCGAAACGGCTTCGGCATAGGGCTTTTTATCTCCGGCGACCCAGCAGGCACCGAGTCCGAGACCGGCCGCCGCAAGCAAAATATTCTCTGTCGCCGCACTTCCATCTTCCAAATAATATTTCGTCTCCTGACAAAAAACAACAATGCAGGCTGCGGCACCCCCAATGAAAGTCCCGGTGGTGGCGATTTTTGCGAGCTCCGTCAGGGTCCCGCGGTCGGTCACAACTACAAACTCCCATGGTTCCACGGCTCGCGCAGAGGGTGCACGACGCCCTGCATCCACAAGTTTTTCGAGGATCTCCCGCGGCACCGGTTTATTCTCGTACTTCCTGACACTACACCTTTTTGCGAGCGCTTCGAAAATGTCCATGGATCACTCTTCACGGTTCACTGTAGCGTTTATTTCTTAATCTCCCGCACGCCAGGCAGTCGGGCCTCCTTAACTTTCGGAAGCTCGCCGTAAACATTCTTATAAATTTCATTATACTGATCTTTTCCGCCAAGCAAGGCACAGGTAAGCGGCATCACTTTCTTTGCCGCCTGGCTCATCGCTCGGGCAATATTTCGTATGTCCCACTGGGCATGACGGTCCTCCCTCAGGCGCGAGATGTGATAAAGCTCCCGAACATTCACACGCATGAGCACGCGCCTCCGATGGGCGTTGGTTAATAGGTAAGGTGCAGCCAGCGGAATTTCCCGGAGGATTTGATGGTAGACATCCTCCGTCTTCGCAAGGATTCCACGGAAACGCGTTTCCTCGCCGATCTCGCGTATGGAAACGGGCAGGGTCCAACCCAACCGCGGATCATACGGTTGAGAGGTAATCGTGGCCATGCGATGCCGTTTCAACTGACCGAAGCAAGCGGCGGAGAGCACAATCTCAAAGGTCAGGTTGACATATTCGAATTCCCGGGGCATGGAATCGTAGAATTGCATGTTTTTTGCGGCTGTTTGAAAAATTTTTCTCTTTTCGGATACAGCCATTGTCTTGACCTGGCTTAAACATTCTCCGTACGGCCGGTCCGAAGAACTGTGAAGGAGCGCGGCCGCAACAAGGTCATCCGCATTTTCAGGAAAGTCAACTAACCGCACTTGTTCGGCGGAATCGCCTGATGCGCCTGCGGTAGAATTCCTGAACATCTCGTCTGCGAGTTCTTTCAATTCGGGATAGGTTTTCAGATCACGATCATTGGCTTCATGAAAAAGGACGATCGAGGGGGCCACTTCATAAATCGTTTGATAAATAGCCATTCCGAGTTCCTTGACTTCGGATAAAGAATGAGAAGCAAACCGCCTCAACATAAGTTCCAAATTACGGGCATTGACAGTCAATCCGACCTGAGACTGCGTGGCCAAGGCCGTGATGTAGCGTGCGTCTTCTTTGGCCCAGCCTTCCAGAAGGCGTTCGTTCTTCGGATCCTTGGCAAGATCGGAACATTGATCAAATACGTACGTTTTGAGTTTCGTGAAGAAGTTATGATACGCTTGGTTTTGTTCGCTGATCACGTCCGTGTAAATATGTTCGAAACGGCCGCCACGGATTTCATCGGGAATCACAAAATCCTTGTCCAGGGTAATATAGCGCTGGGATTTTTCCGTATAGGAACAAAGCCGGAATTTTTCCACCTCTTCCATTGCCAACCTTGAGACCTCCAGGATATCCAGATTAAAAACCGCATGCTCGGCAACGGAATGATGCCCCATCTGAAAGATGATGGTCTGATTCGATTTACGGGCGCGTTCGACTTCGTTGCGTGCGTCTTGGCGGATTTCGTTTATGGGTCGGGGATCGCGGCTGATGCGTGCGTAGGCGGCACAAAGGACTTCCGGCGTCACGTCCATGCGCGCGCCTGCTCGTGC
>JAMWDC010000193.1 GCA_023819025.1 Candidatus Omnitrophota bacterium
TATGATTTGATGGATGCTCCGGAGTCCATAAAATCCTTAAGAAAGATTGAACTTATGCGGGGCATCTTGAGGCGTTTCCGTGAAGTCTCGAAGGCGCGAAAAATTCCTTTTGAGGTGATTGTGTTCCCCTCCCTTGAAAATATCCAGAATCCTTCGCTGTTCCAAAGTTTGGGCATTCCTCGAGAAAAGTATTTTATCAATGAAGACATGGTGCAAAGTTTGTGCGAAAAGGAATCGATCCATTCGATCAACCTCTATCCTATTTTTTTAAGTGAAAATTCCGGTATTACTTTTTTTCAGGAAGGAGATGGCCATCTTTCCAAAGAAGGCTATCGTTATGTGGCCCGGATTTTGAGTCAAGAGATTCTCCAGTCATGAAGGCAGGACCTAAGTCAAAAAAGGTGTAACGGAGAGGACCGACCGTGCCGGCCGTTTCGTTCAGAAAAGAAATCGTCTATGTCGCGGTAACCGTTCTGTGTTTGATTGCGATTCTTGAAGGGATTTCGCGGGCCGTCCTATCGTCCGATATGTTTTTTAATCGCCTCGCCGGCAATGATCAGTCTTCCTGGCGGTTGTCTTGGATCAAACGGCACCCGAAGTTTGATACTATTCAATACGATTTCGATATCCATGACCCTGTCAGGGGTTGGGCATTAAAGCCCGGTTTGAATAACGTATTGGTTTGGGGTGACAAAGTCCTCAGTTCCAATTCCAAAGGGATTCGCGGCCGGACCGAATATCTGTATACAAAACCTGCGGATAAAACCCGAATCCTGATGCTGGGTGATTCCTTTACGTTCGGCGAAGAAGTCGGCGATCGGGAAACGTTCCCATATTACCTGGAAAAGATCTTGCCCAATAGCGAAGTCATCAATATGGGTGTTCACGGTTACGGTCATGATCAAATGCTGCTTTATTTAAAAGAGGAAGGCGTGAAATATCGGCCCGATATCGTGATCCTTGGTTTTTTGTATTACGATATGGAACGGAATCTCCTGAATTTTCGTGATTATGGGAAACCGAAATTTAAACTCGTGAACGGTCAGCTGAGACTGGTTCATTGCCCCGTTCCGCCTCCCAAACAGATGATCCAAAGTGAATTTTTCAAATTCAAGTTGGTCGATTTGTGGACCATCCTGGTGAACCGTTATGCCGACGCCTGTGGGGTGAACGACCACAAGATGAAGAAGATTACCAAGGCCATCTTGCGTGAAATCGTGCGAACGGCTGAAGGAATTCATGCGATTCCCGTTTTTGTTTATCTCCCTAACGAGAGAGATTTTGAAAATTTTTTCGATGCCCCCTCCCAACGGGAAAAATTCTTTTTAGATACCTGCCGGGAGGAGAATTTTCACTGCACGTCCGTGCGGCCTGCCTTTCTGGCTCAGCTAAAGAGGGGAATACCGCTTGGCTATTACGGCCATTGGGGTCCCAAAGGGCATTGGTTGGCGGCCCGCGTGATCCGCAGTTATTTAGAGCAGAAAAACTTTGTCGTTGGTGCAGTCCGGAAGACGAATGCCTCTTCATGATGATGCTGCGTCAAAATCATTTGCGGTGAATAAGATTTTATGGGGCAAAAAGAATGCTCACGCACTATAATAGGACACCTGTGCAGACAGTAAAGACATCCCGCGGCTCGGCCCAAAGCATAGGGCCGGGTTAGCAAGTGAAGCGGGAAACGAAGTCCACGATCCTGAAAATATGGCGTGTAACGTGATGAAAGCGGTGAAGACCGCGGCTTATGTTTTCGTACAGGAGTAAACGTCATGCACAAAGCTTACTGGGTAGGAACCAAACAGAAATACCGTGTTGATTTTCGAGTGATTTGGTGGGCAGGACTCGCCACGATCGCCTGCGACGGTAAAGTGATCTTCCGCAGACTTTTCCTTTTTAAATTTTCTCATGTTTTGGAAATCGGTGAGGATGGAAAACATATTATTGATATCCGGTACAATCTCTTCGATCGATTCCAGGACATTTTTTATATCACGATCGACGGGCAGAAACCGCTTCCCGAAATGGAGATTCATACCCCGGAAGAAATCAGGGTGGATACCCCTGCCGATGATGCCGCAGCGGCACTGATTTTTGTAGGGACCGTCAATATCATTTTCTCCGTGATCGGCACTTTGTTTGTTCCGGAACTGGATGCTTTAACGGCTCGTCTGCTGCTTCTCTTGGCAGGGGTTATTTATATCCTTTTTGCCGTGCAGACGACGGTTTATCAACAAGGGGCGCTTATGATCGGCACCTTGTTTTTTGTGGTGGACTCTGTGGTCGAATTGATCTTGGATTTTTCAGCAGGAGGACTCGTGGTACGGACGTTGATTTTGTATTACCTGATCTTAGGAATCCGATATTTGGGGATTCTAAGAGCCCAATCCAAGATTTAAGTATTTGAGGATCGTGGTGTTTTCGACTTTTTATTCCGAGCGGATCGAAGGCGGCCGGATCCTTCTTCCGCCTTTCCCGCCCTCTGGACGGGACCCCGCCATAGGCGGCGGAATCTGGATGACCCCTCGTTTGTAGAGTTTGTTGAGATAGAGAAAACTCTCCAAGAGCTCCAATATTTCCTCCGTGGGATTACCTTGCCTAATCTTTCAGCCGTATCTTACCGATGCAATAAGGAGAAAGGGATGTCTAGTTTTGGAGCAATGACGACGAGGCGCTTATTCACCATTATGTTCGGCATATCTATTTTTGTCTTGGCAGTCCGTCAGACGGTTGATCCGGACCTATGGTGGCATTTAAAGACCGGCGAAACAATTATGAAACAGGGGATCCTGAGGAGCGATGTTTTTTCCTTTACGATACCCGGCCATCCTTGGATCACTCATGAATGGTTGTCCGAAGTTTTTATGTGGAAGATTTATCAAGCCGGTGGCTTGTCGTTACTGATCATCCTCTTTGCCTTCCTTACGGCCTCGGCATTCTGGTTGGTTTATTGGACCTCGGCCGGTCGTCCCTACCTCGCCGCCATGGTTGTGATCCTCGCCCTGATTTGTTCTGCAGTAACGTTTGGGCAAAGGCCGCAGATATTTACGCTTTTCTTTTTGACCATTTATGTCAATGTTGTGGAAAGATTCCGCGATAGAAAAATCGGACCGAAGGCTCTATTGTTACTGCCGCTTTTAACCGTCTTATGGGCGAATATGCATAGCGGATATGTCGTGGGAGTGGTTTTGTTGGGTACCTATACGATCGGGGCCGTCTTGGATTTGTCATTTCAAAACCGTGATCCGCACTGTCTGACTCAACGTCAGACTGTCTGGTTGGCGGGGGTTACGGCATTTTGCATGGCCTCGGCGTTACTTAATCCGAATGGATATTATTTATGGATTTATCCGATGCTGACCCTGGGTAGCAGTTTCATGCAAACCGTGCTTCAGGAATGGCTGCCCCCCAATTTTCATGAGCCTCGTTTTTGGGCATTTGGCGTAATGATGATCCTTGGGGTTGGAGCCGGATTTCGGAGCCGGAGAAAACCGGTATTAACGGATGTTCTCTTGTTTTTGGGAACGGCCGCGGCTGGATTATGTTCGGCACGTCATATTCCCATTTTTGCAGTGGTTGCTGCACCGATCATCAGCCGTATTTTAATCGGAAATTTCGAAGGCTTTAAAATTCACCCTTGGTTGACCGGCGAGTTCCTTGACCGCAAGCCTTCAAAATTTATTTCGGCCCTCCACGGAACCATTTTGGCGGCGTTTGTCCTCTTGGCCGCGTCGCGGACTCATCTTTATCTTGAAGGAAATTCCCAGATGGTCAAGAAACGGTTCCCGGTCGCTGCCTGCGATTTTTTGGAAAAGAACGGTTTGGGGCATCGGCGCGGTTATCATGAATATCATTGGGGAGGCTATTTGATATTCAGAGGTTTCCCGGTTTTTGTGGACGGGCGCGCGGATGTTTACGGTGATTCATTTCTGTCGCGGTATTTGGCGGTCTATCGTCTCAAAGAAGACTGGAATCAAATCTTGGAGGAATTTCAAATTGATTACATTTTAATGGCTCGTGATTATCCCTTGAAAGCTGTTCTTGCGACAACCCGTCAGTGGCAGCAGGCCTATGAAGACGACATTGCACAGATTTTTATAAGACAACCTTGGACCTAAAACGGATTTACTTCCGAAGCAGGATTATTCGAGGGGGGTGATCCGGTTTATTTCCGAACGATGGAAACCGGCTTCACTTCCATCAACATTGAGAGTGACCCAATCTTCATCTTGGAAAAGAAGAACTCCTGTGACTTCACCGCCACTTTTGAGATGAAGGGTGACCTGCATCTTGAGATTCGGCCCTCTCCCCGAGGGAAGATCTTGTTTTAAACCCGCGGACGATTTGATTCTTTTTAAGAGGGGGAGGGAAGTGACTGGAAGGATTTGATGGATCGACGATGATCTCATGTCGGTGAGTACGCCGGCAATATGCTCAATCACCAGTGCCAGTGCGGAGACGGTTAACAGCACTCCGAAACAATAGGCAACCGTTTTAACTTTCACAGCTCCCCTCTTTCCCTACGGAGTATAAGGATTTTTCGAATAACGATCAATCATGTGGTGTGCTTGGGTAATAAGTATTCTTCCTGATAAATTTTGATCAACGCAAAGAAAATCGAGAGAATTACCGGGGCGAGGAAAATTCCCATCAGCCCGTAGATTCGAAGTCCGCCCAGAATGCCGAAAAAAAGGAGGAAATAAGGTAATTTAGTCTTCTCGCCGATCAGGGCCGGTTTCAGGACGTTGTCAATCATGCTG
>JAMWDC010000194.1:0-1367 GCA_023819025.1 Candidatus Omnitrophota bacterium
GTCTTCGCGTTCGGCGGTTGGAAAATGAGTATAGATTCCTTCCAGGAGGATTCCTCGAAGGGTTGATATTTTTTCGATATCCATCAGTGCTCTTTCGTGAGGAATCCCGAGACGTCCCATCCCCGTATCGACTTTGACATGAATCGGGGTTTTTCTGGACAAGGACTCTGAGAGTCGGGAAATTTCAAGAGCTTCTTCAAGACTTGAACAACTCAAAGTGAGTCCGTTGACTAAAACGGCTGGAATCTCCTCGGGGAATAACCGGCCGAAGAGAAATATGGGCGTCTCCACCCCGTGCTCTTTAAGGTTCAAAGCTTCTTGAATGGAAGATACTCCCAAATACTCAACGGCTTCAGACTCCGTCAAGGTTCTGGCAATTTCGAGCAAACCATGGCCGTAGGCGTTGGCTTTGACAATCGCCATGACTCCGGCGAAGGGAGCAGAGTGGCGCTTGAGGGCCTGAAGGTTTCTCTTCAGGCGGTCCCGCCGTATTTCGATCCACGTATCGTACTTTAATTGACTGAGGGAATCAGTATAGGACGACATGATATTTTCTTTTTTCTTCGGCTTCCGAGGAGCGAAGATAAAGGGGCACGAAATCCTCGGCCTTCACGAGTTTCTGAAATAGAGGCTGGCCCCGTTTATCCGAAATTCGCCTCCAGATCAAGAATGTCCGGATCATTGTCTTGGCTGTAGGATACCAAAATTTTTCCGGTAAAAAATAAAATTTTTTCGGCGGCTGCTGGTCCAGCCCCGATTCGATAAGGTTTTCCCGGTATCGCCGGATGGCATCACCGATCACATAAATGCCCCCAGGAAGTTTTTTGGAGAGATCCTCAAGGGAAACAGTCTGCGGCTGGGTGACCGGATGCCAGTGACTTTCCCTGCGTTCGTAGACCCGGTTATAAATTCTTCCGCGATAAGCGTCTAGGCATACCGCTAACTTCGAACCTTCTTCTATCTCGATATTTTCAGCGATCATATCTAAACTCAGACATCCATAGCAGGATTTTTTCTTTGCGGCCAGAAATCCCTTTAAAGTGGCAAACCCAATACGGAGTCCGGTGAACGAGCCAGGGCCGCGGTCAATGACGAACGTGTGAATATTTTTGATCGACAATTTTCTGATTTTAAGCAATCCTCGAATGACGGGGACAAGATGTTCTCCGTGCTTGTTGAATTCCCGCAGATTGGATTCCAAGATTTCTTCCGGCCCCCTTTTTAAGGCAACGGTCAGGACAGAGGAGGATGTTTCAAGGGCAAGAATGTTCATGGATAGATGATTGCCGTTTCAAGTACCGCTGCGTTTTCCTGTTGGAGATTTGTAACGATGATACTCGTCATCCTTGTTCCGAAATCAAAGGTCC
>JAMWDC010000194.1:1377-4734 GCA_023819025.1 Candidatus Omnitrophota bacterium
CCCGGACACAGCTTCGATGAGAGCGGTAACAGCGTGGCAAAAAAATGTTGCAATCGACAAAACCACGCACGATTCATATTTTATGCAGCGTTGAAAGGAATACCATTAAATTTTTTGTCCTTTGCTTGGAAAGTCCTTGGTTTTATAATACGCGCCATGGAGAAACAGAATACCACCATCAATCGAAATCAGTGGATGGATTTCCTCAGTTCAAGGTTGAGAGCTCAGATCTCCTTGGAAAATGCCCAGAAGGCCCAAACCTGGGCGTTTGGTTTACTCTCTTTCTTTATGTTCGGTTCTGCACTGGGTGCAACGAGTACCTTTAACAGCACATCCTTCTATTTTGAAACGAAAGTTTTATTTCTTTTTCTATTTCATATGGTGATGATCTTAGGGATTTATCTGCCAGCCCTTTTTCTTCAAAAGGGCCAGAAGCCGGTTGCCCGCCTGCTTGGTATTCGGGATTCCGTAACCTTAGTTTTTCTGGGGATCACCATGATGTTTTATAGCCTGGTGGTGTTGTCTTTAAGTTTTCAAGTGGCCAGCCAGGCGAACCAGATGGAGTTGTCCGCCTTTGCCTTGTTGTCATTCTGGGTCCACTTTACCCTTGCAGCGGTTTATACGCTCGGTTGTGTTTTTTCGTTTTCCAGTTTTGTTTTTTCCCCGGGCACCTTGGTTAAGTTTTTTGAAAAGAGCTCAAAGGTTTTTTATGTCTTGTTCGGATTTCACATCGTACTGTTGTTGTCTTTTGCTTTGAGTTATTCGGAAATGGTTCCTATCGGAGGCTCTGATTTTTTTGAACAGTTCCGCGCCGTCGGCTTATTCTGGATCTTTATTATTTCCTCCGTCTTTTTTGTCGTGCGATTGTTCTTTGAATTTTCTGCCGACCCGCTGGCTGCGTTGGAACTGGACGTTGCAACCGGACGTTTGGAGAGGTCCGAGGATATTCTGACCCGTTTCAAAAATGCCTTTGCTTCAAGCCGGCTTTTTTCCTGGTGCGGTCTGCTCTCACGGATCCTTGCCGAAAGATCTCATGAAATTGCACGGTTTTCACATGAAGCGGTCAGTCTTGTCAGCCCGGAAAATCCTTCGGAGGTGGATTTGCGTCAAGTCGAGGACCGTTATCGGCGCGCGGAGGCGTTAAGCCGGAAACTCGAAAGGGAAAATCAACGTTTTCTTGTCAGTATCCTGTTGTTTGATCTCAATGAAGTCGAGCGCCAGAGGGTGGAAGAACTTCGGGATCAATTCTCCCGTGAATTACGGAATGCAAAACTCGAATTGGCCACAATCCGGAAACGCATCGATGAAAAATTGACGGTTCTCAAAGACAGACAGATGCTTCCCTCTTTTCCGAAATCTACAAACACCAAAGCCGCTGAGACCGTAAACGTTCCTCAGGCCAAAGTCTGATTCCGAATCTTCGCCCTCAAAACGATGAAACAAACATGCTCCGCACCTATTTTTTGCCAATACTGGGCCGGAGGGCAGGCAAAGGGGCAATACGGGGGGCTTTTAAAAACCTTGGAATTTTCTTAATGAATTTACGGAACTGGTCGATAACACTCAGGAGAATCCAAGAGAATCAACGTTGTGAGGGGAAGTTATGGGACTCTACCGTGCGTCCGATGTGCGCGCTTATATAATCTTATCAATTTTGGCAAACTTCATGATTGCCGGAGCTTTATTTTTAATTGCGGCGTTTCATTTTTATGAAAGCCGAATCGCTTATCGAAACGTCGCTTTTGTCTGTAT
The DNA here is from genome assembly GCA_023819025.1 of Candidatus Omnitrophota bacterium. Lineage (GTDB taxonomy): Bacteria > Omnitrophota > Omnitrophia > Omnitrophales > Aquincolibacteriaceae > JAMWDC01. The sequence continues at coordinate 3,130 of JAMWDC010000194.1, forward strand.
GCTCCTGTCCATCATCTTAAGGTACCAGATGACCATGCAGAAGGTCGAGATTTTAGAAAAACGGGTCGCCACATTTACGGGTGCGGAACTGCCGGGTGGGAAGATAGCCGCAAGTACCGGTAACATTGCTTTGGTTTTTTATCTTACCTTCTTTTGGTTGACCATGGTTTTTGCCCTCTTATCTTTTCTTCCCTCGGATTTTCACCTCTCAGATTATTTAACCTGGAAGTAGCTTGAAGGCTGCCCTAGGGGTTCGCTGGGATTTCAGCATAAGGATTTTTGCTGTCAGACCTTCCAATTCTAAAAGCCCTGGTCTTCCGGTGTTCTATTCGCTGGGATTTCAGCATAAGGATTTTTGCTGTCAGACCTTCCAATTCTAAAAGCCCTGGTCTTCCGGTGTTCTGCTGTCTTTTCCCGTCCAGAGACAAACCGGAATTTTTGCAACGAAATGAGATTTAAAAACTGAAGAGGAACAAAAAAGTATGCAATCCGTATGTTTCTTCTACGGGGTTTTGACTTCGGTGGGAGCCGTTGGTTTCACAGGGGCTTGAGGCGTAGGCACGGTCGGTGCCAGTTCTGAGATCTTGACATCGGGAGGCAGCTCAAAGATGGCATCGTCTAACGGCACATCCACCTGGACATTGAACAGTTCTACAACCGTCAGGCCGCCCTGTCCTTTGACCTCGATTTTGAGCGGGAAATTTTTTTCTCTCCATAACCACACACTTGTCGTCCCGAGGCCTTGTGGGTCCTCAAACTGATAAATGTCAGTTTCAAAATCATCAACCGTTGCCGATCCAATCTGAGTGGCATTATTTCTTTTCAAAAACTCCATATACTGAGGGATGTCGTCCGCCAAATTCCTGCGTTGCATCTGGGGCGGCAATTTTATACCCTGCTTCGTCACGGGCGAGTAATTATAGTAACCTGAGTCGTTACGGACCACCACTTGATCGAATCCCGGGGTTTTGGATTCGGCACGCATCTTTGCGTCCTTGATCTGAATAAAGAAAGTGGCGATTGTCTGGTTGTTTGAGGAAATCTTCTGATCGTAGGAGGCCGAAAAAGACCATAGATTTCTTGGAAAAACCATGGCATCGAGGATGAGTAGAAACGTTCCTGCCGTCAAAATTTTTTTCATAAAGGGCTCCTTTGAGAACAAGCGATTGTGATGGCGACGTGCGCATTATATCAGATTCCAGCTTAGGACCGTCAGTAAGAATAAAGAGCGTGGGGGCATCCTCATCAAGATCCGATCACTGTTTCGGCTTCGACGATCATCATGACATGCAGGCATCCGGTTCCAAGTGGATTTCCTGCAGCAATTCACAGATAATCTGGGCTTCTTCTTTGAGGCCTCGTTTGAGGGCCCCTAGGATATAAATTCCGGATTTTATTTTCAACATTTTCCGTGTCGCTTTTTCCTGTTCCGGATTCAAAACCCCGGATTTTAGAATGTTCACAAGTGACTGGATACGGAATCGGTCCATTGCCGAGAACTGGCGGGAGCGTTGATCGGCATGCCCCCCGTATTTGATCACGTAAGGTCGTTCAATGAGTCCGACCGGGACTTTTCGTGCAATACGCAGCCACTCGCCATAATCT
>JAMWDC010000195.1 GCA_023819025.1 Candidatus Omnitrophota bacterium
ATCCTCAATCAAAAGGGCAAGGCCCTGAAAGGCGCGCGGATCTTGATCCTCGGCGTTACGTATAAGCGCGATATCGACGATGTCCGCGAATCGCCCGCGCTCGAGATCATCGAGATGCTGGAAAAACAAGGCGCCCATGTGGACTACACCGATCCATATGTTCCGGAACTCATCCTGCACGGCAAGCGCTACGCATCGCAGCACATCGATTCGGAGATGGGGCGGATGGGCGGAACGGCGGCCGATACGGTGATGCCGTTACGTGGTTCCGCCGATACGCCGTCTCGCCGTGTCACCGATCCGATGCCTTATGATCTCGCCGTCCTTGTCACCGACCACAAATGTTTTGACTACGAAAAGATCGCGCGCTCCTTTTCCTTGATCCTCGATACCCGAAATGCGTACCGGGGCATGAGGAAAGACAACGTGGTCAGGATTTAGGGGGCGGGTAAGGCATGCCTCTTCCGATTCTTCACGCCGCGGTTGGTTCTGCGCTGGCCGCGCGCACGCTGAATCGCGGTAGAACAAATTGGCCGCTTATCATCCTGACGGCCTTCCTGGCCATCGTGCCGGATTTTGACTTTCTGCCCGGACTTATTTCCGGCCATGCCGCGGCCTTTCACCGGACGTTTTCGCATAGCCTCGTTGGTGCCGCGGTGATCGCCGGCATCGCAGCGCTCATTGCAGCTCTTTTTGCAGGAAACCGCGACGGCGAATGGGCGAACGGGCGATCCGGCGTGGATACCGGCGGTCAAATCCGAAGCAAAACAACAAGTCAGGCATATTATGCAAACCATGAATAAAACGACCGAAATCAAAACATACAAAGATTTAGAGGCCCATGAGCGAGCCATGAATCTGGCGATGGAGATTTTTGAACAGACCCAAAGCTTTCCGCGTGAGGGACAATATTCGATGACCGATCAGATACGCCGTTCATCCCGTTCCATCCGCCTTCGCAGGGAACCCCGGCCATGGTCGGGGAGGAATGCGAAGCGGATGCCCTCCGAAGCCTTGGCGAAGGAGGGCAAATTGCTTCGGCGGATTCCGCCGTCAGGAAAGGTACCGCGGGCATGCCCGCAGGGCTCCATTGGTGCAAATATCGGAGAGGCTTGGCGGAAACGGCGTTATCGTGCGGCTTTTATCCGCAAGCTCAGCGGCGCCGAAACGAAGACCACAGAGACCCAGGTCGGGATTGATATCGTGCCCCGGTGGCAATATCTGCCGGAAACCAAGTCCGCGAAACTTGATGATCCATGCGATCACATGATGAGCCAAATCGTCCTCAGGATCGACCGGGCCGAAAAATGGCTGATTCGAGGTGCCCACCATGAATAAAGCGCCATCGCCGTCTCGCCGTTTCTTTGTCTCGCTGTTTCGGTTTTTCCCGCTGTTCTTCACTGCGGTCCTCTCGCACGCGGTGCTGGACTATTTCGACGGGCCCCCGAAAGGCGTGGCGTTGTTTTGGCCGTTTTCATCCAAAATGTTTTATGCCCCGGTCTCGATCTTCGGCGGCAAGGGCGGCCGGTCGCCCCTGGAAGACCTGTCTGGCATCAACGAATTTTTCCATTACGTATTTTCGGCGCACTGTTTCTTTGACTGTCTTTATGAATTAGGGCTGATCTTTGCGGTTTTTGCTCTTTATAAAATAGGGAAGGCCGCACGGGAACCCGTCCATATCGGTGAATCTGTGGCCTTTGCAAGCCTTGCCGTCCTGATCTTCTGGGTGCGGCACGTGTTGTAACCGATATGGCAACAGTTGGCATGAAGCCGGAAGTACTGTGCAGCCATTGCGAGGCAGCACCGCAAGCAAGGACGAAGCAATCTCGGTGCCCGGTTAGTGGTTTGCGGCACAAAAAAACAATGGGAATAATTCGATGGAAATAGCAGCGATAAAAAAATCTGGAGAGGGAATTGCTACGGTTTTTTCAACACGACGTCATGGTTACCTACGACGCGAAGATAAATGGTATCACCGCGTAACTCAAGCGATATGCGGTACTGAAGATCAACCCGTGCTTCCCAGATGCCGAGCGTACCCTGGATTTTCTTTAGTCGAAGGGACGGGTGACGGGGATTATCGGCCAACAGACCGATTTGCTTGTCGACTTTTTTCTGTATATGTTCAGGCAAATTCCGATAAAGCCGACGAAACGTTTCGTAAGCGTAGATTTTCACTGATGGAGGGCCTTCAGAAGTCCTTCGGAGGTGCCGTTGCCGATGATGCGACCGGCTTTTTTGTCGGCATAAACCGACTTTTCCATCGTCTGCCACTTCTTGGTCCAAAAATAAGCTTGCGATGGATCAATCTGCCGCCGGGTTTCGAGAAACATCACATAGTCAAGAACCTGTTTCAACTGGGATACCGTCAGATTTCGAATGGCTGTGAGAACAACTTTCTTAAGATTTTTAGATCGATTCTTTTGCATGATGAACCTCGCGAGAAAAGTATATCGAGGGATGATGCCAGTGTCAAATGCGTTTGAGAATCCTGACGTGATGCGCCAATTCGGAACATCAAGTTTCAGTGGCGGCCGGAAGAGTTTAATCTTGAGGTACCAAATTGGCATATCAAGATCCAAAGAACGTGGAAAACCCATTTTGGCCACGCGCTTCCGGCAAAGAATCTGGCCCATTATTGCTTTGCCATTTCTGCTCGCCGGCACAGGCGCTTTAGTAGCGATATTCAATCACTGCCTGAAAGGATCAAAGAGAGCTTACTTTTGGATTATCAGGGGCATGTCCACGGTAATTCTGGGTGCGGTGGCTTTAGAATTTTCCGTAAATTTCCTCAACAAAGATTACAAGGCTCTAACCCGAATCGCCGAGGTCATTTTCGAAGAATCCTTCGAAATGCTCGGCGCCGTCATGATTATTGCGGGACTGTTCGCGCATCAGGAATTTTTGCAGACGAAGCAGCATCATGAGGGGATATTTGATAACGTTAGGGATGAGGTCGTGGTATGAAGAAGCAATTTATCATTATCGGTGCAGGACCGACAGGCATCGGGGCAGCCATGCGGCTTGAGGAGTTTGGTATCACGGATTACCTTGTGATGGATGCATCAAAGCAAGCCGGCGGTTTGTCCGCATCTTTCATCGATGATCAGGGGTTTACTTGGGATCTAGGCGGCCACGTTCAATTTTCCCATTACGAGATCTTCGATGAATATATGGATCTCGCCTTGGGCAAGGACGGCTGGTATTATCACCGACGTGAAAGCTGGATTTGGATTCGTGATCGATTCGTGCCTTATCCTTTCCAGTACAATCTCCATCGGCTGCCGAGCGCCGAGAAGTGGAACTGCGTTCAAGGTCTCCTTGCGGCTGTCAAGTCATCGCGGAATCACCCGAAAAATTTCCGGGAATGGATTCTCGAAACCTTTGGGCCGGGCGTTGCCGAAACATTCTTATTCCCCTACAACTTGAAAGTATGGGCCTCTCCACTTGAACTTATGGATTTTAAGTGGGTGGGGGACCGGGTTGCTGTTCCTGAACTTGACAAGGTCATGAAAGGGATATGCCTTGAGGAAGATCAGGTATCCTGGGGTCCCAATCACAAATTCCGTTTCCCAAAATTTGGTGGGACTGGAGCTATTTGGCAGGCCCTTGCTGCTCGGATTCCTGCCGATAACCAACGGCTAAGCCGACGCGTCACTCGCATCGATCCTGAACAACATACTTTGCAGACGGCAAATGGGGAGGGGTACGAATATGATTATTTAATTTCCACCATTCCGCTGGACTATCTTGTCGAACAAATCGGCGACGAAAATCTAATCGAGCAGGCCAAACGACTTTTATATTCCGGTGTTCACGTGGTCGGCATTGGCTTGGAAGGTGCGCCACCCGAACATTTAAAAACCAAATGCTGGATGTACTTCCCGGAAGGCAATAATCCTTTTTACCGCGTGACTGTATTCAGCAATTACAGCCCTAATAACACCCCACGCCCGGGCGCAACCTGGTCACTCATGGCCGAAGTTTCACAAAGCAAGTATAAATCCGTCGATATGGAAGGTGTCGTCGACGACGTCATTCAGGGGATGATTGCCACAAAACTTATTACTACGGAAGACAAAATCATAAGTAAATGGCATCGGTTTTTAAATCATGGCTATCCGATACCTTCGACGAATCGGGACTCGATCCTTGAAAAAGTGTTGCCGACACTTGAAGAAATGGACATTTACTCCCGAGGCCGCTTCGGGGCGTGGAAATACGAAGTCGGTAATATGGATCATTCCTTCATGCAGGGATGGGGGTGTGTAAACCGGATTCTGAATGGCGGAGATGAACAGTACGAACCAACCCTGAATCATGCAAACAGAGTCAATGGGAAATATCAAAAGCGTGAAAACGGAATTCCTTGTCAAAAAGGAAAAACTACAAATGAGGCGGCAATCCATACTTAAGCTGACACCTGAAAGCAAAATTTATGTCTTGTGCCCTTCTCAAGTGGCTACGGGTGGTCCAGAGGCTATTCATCAATTAGTTCATGAATTAAGAGTATTGGGCTACGATGCCAGCATTGTTTATTCGCCGCAAGTTGATGAACCCACGCCGGCAGCATACCGTCATTACGGCATAAATAATGTTTGGGAGATTGATGACAAACCGCTGAATCTTCTTATTGTGCCCGAAGTGTGGGCTGATAGAGTGAAAGAATTCTCGAATATGCAAAAAGCGATATGGTGGTTAAGTGTTGATAA
>JAMWDC010000196.1 GCA_023819025.1 Candidatus Omnitrophota bacterium
CCGTGAGGCTCAACGGATTAACTTGGCAAGTGAAGTCAGTAAAAAGGCCATCGCTCGGACGCTCTATCTCTTGGATGAGGCGGCTACAGGTTTGCATTTTGCGGATATCCAAAATTTGCTGAAGGCCCTGTTCCAGCTGAGGGATCAAGGTAATACGATTCTCGTCATCGAACACAACCTTGATGTGATTAAAATGGCCGATTACGTGATAGACTTGGGTCCTGAGGGAGGAGAGGGTGGGGGGCGTGTCTGCGCCACGGGGAGTCCCGAGGAAATTGCCCGGGTGCGGGAATCCTACACGGGTCAATTTTTAAAGAAGGTTTTAAATCGTTTCACGTAAACGGCGTTAGAATTCAAAGGGTATTTCCAATCTGGGGATTCCAAAGGGAATTCCACAGGAAACTAGACAGACCGACATTTATGGATTATGATAAATGTTCCTTGAAGAAAGGGTTTGGATTACGGGCCTTAATTTTCATAGTTGAAGATTGTAAAGATTGAATATGAAGGAGACCCCCTCATGATTACGGAAATCGGTATTGCGGCAGGCGACATATGGCATTATTTGGACGAACATGGCAGCGCGAACCTCAATGAGATTACACATGCCATAGGGAAATCCCGAGATTTACTCTTGATGAGTTTGGGATGGCTTGCGCGCGAAGGTCACATCACCTTAGGCAATGCCGAAACAGGTTATTGCGCCGCACTCACCCATAAATTCAAATAGGCGGCGATCCGTGAAACGGCTTTGTGATCCATCCGGACCGTGAACCGGAATATGTTGCGATGTCTTCTTGCCTCGTTGTTCTCACCACCGTTCCATCCCCCAAAGTTGCTCGCCATTTAGCCAGCGTGTTACTTAAAAAAAGAATCGCCTCATGCGTTAATATTTCATCCGGATGGGAATCCCATTATTGGTGGAAAGGCAAGAGAGAAAGAGCGCGTGAGATTATGTTGGTGATCAAAACCCGGGCCCCTCTCTATACCGATCTTGAAAAAACGATTCGAAAAAATCATCCCTATACTATTCCCGAAATTATTGCCATTTCCATACAAAAGGGTAGCAAGGATTATCTGGATTGGGTGATCCGGGAAACTGCTCAGCCGAGAAGCCGCTAGCCGTAAGTTTAACGATTAAATCTTGGATGGGGAAACGGCCAAGAGGACTCGCGCGACCTTCTGTTTGTCATTGATGAACTGATGGGGGAGTGAGGCGTCAAAATAAAGACTTTCTCCAGGTTTCAAGAGATATTCTTCCTTATCCACCTTCGCCTTGATTTCGCCCTCCAGCAAATAGACGAATTTTTCGACACCCCGCTCAGTCGATTCTCGCTGGGTTTCGCTTCCGCCCTGCAGGGTTACAAGGAGGGGCGTGATTTTTTTCTTGGAACTTTCCCGGGTCAGGAGCTCGATTTGAACGTTCTTCCCGTGATAGGTGATCTTTCTTTCCGTATCCTTGGTGTGCGAAATCTGATCGTAACGCCGGTCAATCCCGGAATAAAGTTCCGCTAAACCGATTCCGAGGGCCTCGGCAATCTTTTCATGACTTTCCACCGTCCCGGTCATCACTCCAGTTTCGATTCTTGAGAGAGTCGCCTGGGCAATCCCCGTTTGCTTGGCGATTTCGATCAGGGTGATGTTCTTTTCCTTGCGGAGTTTACGAATCCGTTGGCCGAGATTTTTCAACATGTCCAACATCCTAACCGGAAAATTCTTTCCGTCAATAGAAATATGGAGTAAAAGCAATGTATAGAATTTCCGTAAGTTGAAAATTAGTAAAATAAATATTGACAAATAAACATAGTTTTGATAACCTCCTTCATCGTTCATTTTCAGGGAAGGAGGTGAGAGCCATGGTCCAAATGCGATCGAAAAGGTGGTTTTTAAACACATTGACCGCAGCAGTAATCCTCACGGTCGGTGTTTTGATGATGGGCGGCGCACAGCTTTATGCGGCCTCGAAGGTCCAGCCGGAAATCAACAGTCAAGCGCCCGTGCTGGTCAACATCAATCAAGCACAGCTGGAGGAACTTCAGACCATTCGCGGAATTGGTCCGGCTCTCGCGGAACGTATCGTTCAGTACCGTGAGGAGCACGGCCGTTTTGAACGGCTTGAAGACCTAACGAACGTCCGAGGTATCGGCGAAGCCAAGTTTCAGAAAATTAAAGATCAAATTACTGTTTGATCTTACGGACGGTATGCAAAATCGAGGTACGACAACAAAGACAACACCCCTGCCGGTTTTCCGGCAGGGGTGTTGTTGCATGTAGAAGCGAAATAAACAAAATAAGCAAAATAAGCAAAATAAGCAAGGACTATTTTATTGTCTCTTCCCCGAACTCTTTTGAACAATCCCTAACACACGCGAACAAAATGGTGAATCCCCGCCGCCAAAGAGCCCTCGATTCTTGAATTTCCAAATTTCGATGGGTATCCTTTACTACTTTTTCCGCATTGTAAAAGTTATGAAATCGCGCCCGATCCTGAAAATTATATCTTTATATACTCTTCTTTCATTCCTTTTGACCCAGACTGGCTTTGCCGAGCTTTCACAAACACTCCACGGACTCAAGAACTTTCATGAAGGACGATCCACGTTTCCCCCGCCGACTTTATCCGTACCGCCGGAATTAGGAAGTGTGACCGAGACTTGGGGGACTTCACCGGCCTTAATCCTCATCCAGGATGCCCACGGCCAATTGCAGGCGCAAAAAAACATCGGTCGGATTCTGAATTTTTTAAAGAAGAGTATAAATTTTTCAACACTTTTCATCGAAGGTGGCGTCGGACGCCTCGATGCGAATCTTTTACGGCTCTTTGAAGAAGACCGCTACAATCTTGAGGCCGCTCGCCTCCTGATCGAGCAGTCGGAAATCGGAAGTCCTGAATTGTTCCTGCTTGAGGATTTAGTCGCACACAGGGAATGGGAAGAGAAGGCTGATCCAAAACAGTCAGCGAGGGTCGAGAGACGAATCAAGGCCTTTGGCGTCGAAGACCCCGCATTTTTTGTTCCCAATGTTAAGAGTTTTCAAAGAGTGATCGAAAAGCAATCAAAGTCCGAACCCTTCCTTCGGTCCCGGTGTGAAAAAATCCAGCAAACTGCCTCCCGTTTTTTTAGTCCTGATCTTTACAAATTCTTCAAGGCATGGGTACGTTATGAGGAGACGGCTGGAAAGCCCGAAGGCGATCTTTTGGGTTATCTCTCCTCCCTCGACCAGGCGGCAAAACAGATCCTTCAGATGAATTTCAGTGATCCGCGCGCACAGCTCGCATGGCCCATGCTGGTGCGTTTCTACGAACTCAAGCGCCGGGAACACAAGCTTCGTTACGAAGAGGCAAATGCGGAACACGAGAAAATCATCGCTTGGGCAAAGAAGGTCGGAATAAGACAGGGATTGATCGATGACCTTCAACGTCGAGGCAAGGTCACTTCGCCCCTAGAGAAAATGGCCGGCACCGCCTCGCCCCGCGTGCAGGCGGATTCTTTCGAGGTTCATGAGAAACCTCTGGACTTGAGAACATTTTGGGAGTTGTTTTATCACGATGCCCGCGTCAAAGGGTTTCAATTTTCAGATTATCCCAATTTTTCCTTCCTTGAGGGTTTCCGGATCCTGGACAGTGAGATCGATATCGATGAACTGATGAAGGAGATAGGAAATTTGCGGGAGGAAATCTTGAGGGCATTGGTTCAAAGGGACGAGGACTGGGAAATCATTCAACAATTCCGTAATTATCTTTTGCTAAAAAAACTATTTTCTCTGACATTGACGAGGGACGAGTTCCTGGAAATTCAAAAGCACGAGCCCCGCTTCGTTTCAGGGGCCGGCTCCGGTAAAGCTTTATCACCAGACTTGTCGGTTTCCGGCGAGGGGGGTGGATTGCCTCATCAAGGATCGGGCGATCCTCAAAAACGGGGCGCCGCCCCCTTTGTTTTCCTCAAAGAATTCCCAGAGGAAATCCGTGGAATTTACAGGGAAGCGATCGAATTTTACGATCTTGCAGTGCGCCGCGATGAAATCATGGTGTCGAAGATTCAAAAGGTCATCCAATCCGAAGGGGTCGAACGATCCGTCTTGGTGACCGGCGGATTTCACACCCCGGGGCTGACTGCGATTCTGAGGGAGAAGAAAATTCCTTATGTGGTCATTGCTCCCCGCATGAGCGAAATCGAAAGTGACAAAGGTTATGTTGCCTCGATGATGGGTAAGGAACAAACGGTGGATCCCTTCCAGTCCAGCGTACGGTTTGCCAACTTTTTGAATCCGGTCAAATATTGGGAAGGCCAGGGACTTTCCATGGCGCGGCGCAGATCCCAACTGGGATATCTCCGGCGCTGGGGTGAAAAACAAGGCGCCAAGTTAAGGGAGACACGTCCGCGTGAATTTTCCAAGGCGCCCCGTGCCGAGGCAAGGATGACTGAAGAGGAATTAAGACACGTGGCCGAACGCGCGGCCGAACGAGTAAGCCAATTTCATTGGGGAAGGCTTTTTGAAAATAGTTTCTTTGTCGGCCCAAGGCGGGATTATGTAATGACGCCTTGGAACGTCCGGAAGGATTATCCCTACCAAGATGCTTTGATTGATTACGTGGCTCAAACCCTGCGGGATCAGTATGGCATTCCGAAGAATCAAATCTACGAAGTGGGGATGGCGACCCAGTGGAAGTTTGTCTGTAATCGTCAGTATATGATTCAACATCGAGGGCG
>JAMWDC010000197.1 GCA_023819025.1 Candidatus Omnitrophota bacterium
CGAACCTGAAGAAGGGGTCAATTTACCTCCTCTAACAGAAGGGGAACAACTGAAGCTTCTTGAACTGATGGGATATCAGCATTTCACCAAACCGCCCGCACGTTTCAATGATGCGAGCGTGGTCAAGATGTTGGAGGAACAAGGGATCGGCAGGCCGAGCACATACGCCCCCATCATTTATACCCTTCTTTCCCGCGAATATGTGTACCGCAAGGGGGGGGCCTTGGTGCCCTCCGAACTTGGTGAAATAGTGGTCGATTTGCTTGTTCAGCATTTCCCGAAAATTATGGATGTCCAGTTTACAGCAAATATGGAAGGGGAATTGGACAAGATCGAGGAGGGCAAGATGGACTGGGTGAAAGTTCTTCGGGAATTCTATGAACCCTTTCTTTCCCATCTTGAGGTTGCCCGCGAAACGATGAAAAATATTAAACAGGCCATTCCAACGGAGTACAAATGCGACGTCTGCGGTAAGGAACTCGTCATACGTTGGGGACGGTTCGGAAAATTTTTGGCGTGCTCGGGGTTTCCGGAATGCCGGTACACCCGGTCCCTTCCAACGGGATTTCAATGTCCGGTCGAGGGTTGCGGCGGCGAACTTGTTCAAATGTGGTTATATGACCAATAAGCTTCCGAAAGAAGAAACGGGGGAAGCTTTAAACGACGACGAGAAGATTTCTGAAATTGAACGCGAAACCCTAGGGCCTTGATGAAAAAAGCTGTCCAGGATTATTTCAATTACCTCCAGACTGAAAAAAACGCTTCACCCCATACCGTCAAAAATTACGGGGGTGATATCCGAGAATTTTTCGAATTCTTAAAAGAAAAGGCTCCAGAAGAGGTGACTTATCTTGACATTCGCTCCTTTCTTGCCCATTTAAAAAACGCCAACTATTGTAAAAATTCCATTGCCAGAAAATTAGCCAGCATCCGATCCTTTTTCAAATACCTGGCCCGGGAAAATGTCTTGAAGGCGAACCCCGCTTCCGGGATCCAGACGCCCAAGCGCGAGAAAAAGCTCCCAGTTTTTCTAACAACCGAGGAAATGACGAGTTTGCTGGAGGCGCCGAAGAAAAACAAGTGGGACGAAAAGCGGGACAAAGCAATTTTGGAAATGCTCTACAGCTCGGGATTGCGCGTAAGCGAACTGGTTGGTCTCAATCATGAGGATGTGGATTTTTTTAGCGGACTGGTGCGGGTTCGTGGGAAAGGGAAAAAGGAACGGATTGTTCCGATCGGTCCGATGGCACTGAAGGCCATTCAGGATTATTTAGAATACCGGCCTCCCAAGGACGATGCCAATCAGAAAAAGCCGATCTTTGTCAATCGAAGCTGGGGCCGGCTGACGGACCGCAGTGTCCGGAGAATGATTTTTAAGTACGCACGTCGGATAAACCTTAAAAAGGAAATCTCCCCGCACACCTTGCGGCATTCATTTGCTACACATATGCTGGATCGCGGGGCGGACCTTCGAAGCGTCCAGGAACTCCTGGGACATCAGCATCTCTCGACGACGCAAATTTATACGCACGTTACAACGAAGCGTTTAAAGGAGGTTTACGAAACGGCACATCCCCGAGCCTGAAGTCATCGAGCATGTCCCGTTCCGTCTACAAGCAATCCTTTTCCTGGGCAGTTCCTAACCCCGCCGTATCGGAAGGTCTAGCCTATTTGCGAACGGTGTTGCGGGATCATCCAGCGCGCGCCCAAAGGAGTTTATCAAAAATGGTTTTTTTGTATAACTTGGCTTTTTTAAGCTTTGGCTTGTTCTATTCGCCTATCTTCCTTTCAAAGATCAAACAGGCCTCCGATCCCAAGTTGCTCATCCGGCAGCGGTTAGGAATTTTTACCCGTGCCTGGCGGGAAAAGATCACCACGAAAAAAGTGATCTGGATTCATGCTGTCAGCGTAGGAGAGGTGATGGCCGTTAAGAAATTCGTGGAGGAATTTTTACGTCAAACCGCTGAATTTCATATTGTTTTGACAACTGTAACCCCAACGGGTCAGAAAGTCGCCAAGGAGTTGGAAGGGGAAAGGATCACAGTTTGTTATTTCCCTTTTGATCTTACGTTGCCGGTGCGAAGTTTTTTTCGGACCTTGCAACCGCAGTGCCTTCTTCTGGTTGAGACGGAAATATGGCCTAATGGGTTGGTCGAGGCCGAACGGCAACGCGTTCCGGTCGGGATTATCAATGCCAGGCTTTCGGCGAAATCTTTCAGCCGCTACCGCTTGCTGGGAGGAATCTTCCGGCCTCTTTTGAAGAAGCTCAATTTCATTCTGGCCCAAAGCCAGCCGGATGCCGATCGGTTTATCGAATTAGGAATGGATCGGGAACGGGTCCATGTTTTAGGGAATATTAAATTTGACCACCTGTCCCTTGACAGTTTCAATGTTCCAGCATCAGATGCCTTGAGACACGAGTGGGGTTTGAGTCCCATCGATAAAATCTTCATTGCCGGAAGCACCCACCCCGGTGAGGAAGAGATCTTGATGCGTGTTTTCTTTCAATTGCGAGCTGAAGTGCCCGGGTTCAAGATGATTGTGGCGCCCCGTCATATTGAACGCTCGGAAGCCCTTTGTCGTGAATTCCGAAAAAGAAATATTCGAATTCGCCTGTTTCGCGAACCGAACCCACCGCCGGAGTTTGAGGTCGGTGTTTTAAACCAAATCGGAATTTTAAAAAATCTTTATTGCATGGCAGATATGGTTTTCATGGGGGGGAGTTTGATCAAGCACGGCGGACAAAATCCCATTGAAGCAGCCTGTTTCAAAAGACCGATTATCCACGGTCCTTATGTTTTCAATTTTGAAGAGATTTATCATCGGCTCGACGAAGAGGGAGGCGCTTTGATGGTTCGCGACGAGGCACAACTGGTCCTGGCCTCAAGACGGCTTTTTCACGATCCTCATGAGTCGCGAAGATTGGGAGAAAATGCATTTGCGATTGTTCGAAAACACCTCGGAGCGACCCAACGCCATCTGGATTGGCTTTTTGATTATCTATTGCAGAACAACATGGAAAGGGGAAATGATGTTCGGGCCCATCAGAAATTATCTACGCCTGTTAGCCGAAGGCCATAACAAGGGGGGGCTTTCCAAAATCCTGATTCCTGTGTTAGAAGTGGCTTCGCTCGTGTACGGAACGGTGGTTTCTATCATCCGTTTCCTTTATGAGAAAAAGATTCTTCGTCCTAAGCGTTTGCCCTTTCCGGTCGTCAGTGTCGGTAATCTGACTTGGGGAGGGACGGGGAAAACGCCGCTTGTGGAATATCTCGCCCGGAAGGTTTGTGAATACCATCGAACCGTGATGATCCTGACACGGGGTTATAGCAAGGATGAGGTGAACCAGTTTCATCATCATCTTCCAAAGGTGGTCATCGGCGTGGGGCGGAATCGCGTTCGGACGGCCCAAGCGCTTATCGCAAAAAACCGGATTGATCTTGCGATCTTAGATGACGGACTGCAGCATTGGCCGGTTGAGCGCGATGCGGAAATTGTCACGGTCAATGCCCTCAATCCTTTTGGAAATGGAAAATTGATACCTCGGGGCATTCTCCGGGAACCCGTCACAATTTTAAGGAAGGCGACCATCGTGGTCATTTCACATGTGAATCTTGTCAAACCCGAGGAGCGGGAAAAACTCCGGAACCGGATTCGTACCATTGCGCCGCGTATTCAAATCGTCGAATCCTTTATGGAACCTCTTTTTTTCTATCGGGCCCAGAACCGGTCGCGCCTTTCCCTGGATCGGCTTCAAAAAGAGCGGGTGACAACCTTTTCGGGAGTCGGGGCGCCGCGATCTTTTCAGTTGCTTCTCATGAACTTGCAAATCAAGCCCATTCGGAATTTTGAATTTCCAGATCACCATGTGTTTACAGAAAGGGAGCTTATGGAAATCAAGGCCGTCGCCGAATCCGCCTCGACGGACGAAATCGTGACGACGGAAAAGGATTTCTACCGGACGCCCGAAGCGATCACGCGGATTCTCAACCCCTTAATCTTGGCCGTCCGGCTTCGTTTTGTCACCAACGAAGACATTTTAACCGAACTCCTTTCACGTTTTACTGGAGCGACCCGTTCATGATTTTTTTGATAGATCTCGTGGCTTATTGCCTTGTTCTTGTTCTTGCGGCGATTTTTAACCGATTGCCGGAAAATATCGCTTTGGGAATCGGCCGAAATGTCGGAAAACTTTTTTTTTATTTTTCCTCGCGTCGGCGTGTGGCCTATGCGGACCTGAAGGCCGCCTTCGGCGAACGTTATTCAGCCGCCGGGCGTTGGGCCATTATCCGGGATCATTATGCAAGGCTGGGTCAGATGGCTGTGGAATTCGTGAGGTTTCCGAAACTTGACCGGGCAGCCATCGAACGACTGATCCAATTTCATCATCCCGAGCGGTTTTTTGACCTTCCGGATCATGATCGCGGTACGGTCCTTTTAACGGCTCATTTGGGTAATTGGGAACTCATGCAAATCGCTTCGGGGATCCGTGGGAAACCCGTCCATGTTTTGGCGAGGAATCAAAAATACAATCGGCTCAATCAGTTGCTTAATCGGTTTCGCGAGACTCATGGTTCGGTGGCGATCACCCGCGGCATGGGGATCCGTGATTTGATCCGGGCGTTAAAACGGCGGGAAGTCATTGGTATGCTTGGTGACC
>JAMWDC010000198.1 GCA_023819025.1 Candidatus Omnitrophota bacterium
ACGCCCTGATGATCGTGAATCTTAAAACCGAAGGCGTGGAAGGCCGTGTCCGTGAACTTCTCGCAAAATACAACATTAAAGATTATTTTTTTCTGGATCTGTCCTTCCCAAGTATCGTGCGGCTTACAGCGAAAAGGGAAAAAAATATTGCAGTCCGATTTTCCGAATATGAACCCTTAGAGCAATGTCTGGCCTTGAAAAACAAGGTCCGCTGGGTTTGGATTGACTGTTTTCGCGAGTTGGCGCTCAATGATGAAAATTATCCACTACTCAAGAAGCATTTTAAATTATGTCTGGTATCGCCAGAACTTGAGAATCATCCTAAAGAAAAAATCCCTGGATTTAAAAAAGCCGTTGCGCAGTACGAAATCGACGCCGTGTGCACAAAATACCCCGAGCTATGGGAATGACGGCCCTCGACCAAAAGGCCAAGTCAAAGAAAGTCATTTTCCTGGACCTGGATAATACGCTTTATGCTTACAAGCCTTGCCACCGCTATGCGCTGAATCAGGCTTACAGCGCTTATCGGAAGCACGTTGAGAAGATTTCCTGGCGCACCTTCCTGGCTTTCTACGAAAAGGCAAGATTTCGGACCCACCGCCGGCTCCGCGGTCAAGCAGCATCGCATTCCCGTCTTTTGTATTTTCAAAACATGCTGGAAACCCGGCTGGGCAGGACGGATTTTAAAAAGAGCCTTCTTTTGGAAAAAATTTATTGGCAGGCCTTTTTTTCGCGGATGAAACTCGCCCCCTGGGTCCGTCCTTTTCTTAAACGAATGAAGGCCGAAGGCAAACGGATCGTTGTGGTTACGGACCTCACGACCGAACTTCAGATGAAAAAGCTGCTCCGTTTCAGGCTTGAGAAATCCATCGATGCGATCGTGACCTCGGAAGAGGCCGGCGCCGAGAAACCCGATCCTAAAATCTTCAAGCTCGCCTTTCAAAAAGCGCGCTGTCTTGCCCGCCAAGCCCTCCTCATCGGGGATGATTCCCAAAAAGACATCTACCCCTTACTGGAATTTATCAAGGTCTTATCAGTAGTCTGAGCATTAGGTCAGGTTCGCTGAAGGACATAAAAAAATAAATTATTCGAGCCGTTCTTGGTCCGCTTACTGAAATCAATCTCCACGTCTGATTCTGCCTCTTTGGAATAAACCAAACGGTAGTCTGTAAATCCATTCGTGAACATCCGCCGCAATAAAGCATCCCGACTCTCGCTCCGGAACACGTGGTAGGCATTGATTTGGTTCTTCATCCTCTCAAACACTTCCTTGGATAACCGCTTCCGGTGGCTGATAAAAGCGATCGACTGGTAAGGCGGTACGACTCGGTCCTGATAGGGATGGAGCATGTAATGCTCTTCGAAATAGTTGTAGTTTTGAGGCAGCCACGGCATGAAACTCAAATTCCAAGTAAAATCGGTAGCAATAACGGTATCCACATGATATTTCTCAAGGACTCTACGAATTTCCGGCTCATCAAACGGATCGCGCCTTTGGGCAACCACCGTACGAAACGATAAGAAAAATAGCAACACCACCCATCCCAAACACATGGCGTGCCCCGCCCGCACGATACGGCGTGGTAAACCCATCTTCGTCAGCCAGTGCACCCCCCAGACCCATCCTTCAGCAAGGAGGATTCCCGCAAACGGCAGAAGAATAAGATTGTGCCGGGTCGGACTGAGTGCCATCTTGCCCTGGCAAATGAAGACGACCCATGTCAGAGACACAAAAACAAAAAAAGAACCGATCATTTTTTTACGGAGGATGCGGCTTTGCCAAAAACTCACAACACCCAGGACAAACAATGAAACGAATAAAATACCCATCGGCCCGTACCAACGATGTTCTTCCGGAATAAAGGACACCATGGCATTCAAGACGATGAAGAAGTTTTTCCCGAAAAAGATAAGCGCTTCGACGGCCTTTTCAAAAAAAGGCAATCCTTTCTGGAAGGCAAGAACAAATTCCTGATGAGGCCCTGCGTTCCACATCACCCCCCCCTGATGTTGCCGAAGAAACCAATAATACATCGGAAAGATAAAAAGGCTATAAACGAGTCCGCCAATGAAAAGTTTTACAAGGATCTTGTACCCCTTTTTTCCGACCCGGCTTAAAAAATAAAGAATCAGCGTAAGAAAGAAAGCAGGAACAAAAAATAAGACCTGATACTGGGTATGGCTCAAAACGGCCAGCGCCAGAACGATTCCGAGTAATGTCTTAAAAGAAAGGTCGCGGGCGCGAAGCTGCGAGTCTAGCAAAATAAGGATCCAGATCGCAGCGAAGACGCCAATGGTGTAGCTTTCCATTTGCTTGGCGTAAATGATATTTTCCCAGGAAAAAGTCAGCAAGGTTAAACTCACGAATACTGCCGGTGTTTTGAGCCGGTCATATTTCTTGTAAAACAGGATCATCGAAAGCAGTCCTAGAACGCCGAAAAGAAAAGAAGGGAACCGCCCCCAAAAAAGCAGAGTCCGGTAGTCCTGTTGACCGGAGATCAAAAAATAGGTCAGGAAAAACTGAAGCGGCGCATAGGTCCAATACCGTGGAAGAGCCAGAACTTGAAAAAACCAATTGCACATTGCAACGAGAACCGGCATGCCCCCAAGCCGATGAATGATCCAGCCGAGGGAATAAAGGCAAAAGGACCCCGTGTCGGTTGGGGTTTCGTACACCCGTCGTATCATTTCTTCGACAGTGAACGGAAATTTACTCTGGTAAACGGTAAGCATTTTCGCGACACCGAGATCGTCGCAGTGCGCGAAATGAGTACTGAGGTCTACAATCCTGACATAAATCCCTGCTAAAACCAAAAGTCCCAGATAAAAAACTGTCATAACTTTTTTGCGGGTAAAAATGTCTTGAAAACCTTTGGGATTCATTTGCGGCTCATGTAAAGGGCGAGTTTTCCGTAATAATAAGATTCCTGAAAAAGGCCGTCGTACTTTCCCAAAAGCTCGGGATCGTTACGGGAAAAAATGACGGCCTCGGGAACGAAATCTGCCTGCGGGATGGTTTTGGAGACATTATCCACATCCAAATGCTCGATCCGGATTCCGGTTCTGGGCCCTGCGTTTAAAAAGACCCAATAAGGATATTCCCAGTGATCTTTGCCAATGACGAGACCAATATTTTTATAACCCCGGGAACGGATCATCGAGGTTACCGAACGGATGGGATCACCAAGCTCTGAAAGAGTATAAAAATACTGTTCCCAACGATCCGTGGCGATCACGGATCGGGCGCCAAAAATAGGCCTCCAGGGATTCCAAAAAGTATACGGCAGGATCATCAGGCATAGGGTTGTGAGAATAAAATGCGTGATCCATTTTGGAGATGATTCCGCAAGAACAAACCCGATCCAGGACGCCGCCATCACAAACAGCGGTAAATGCAATCGTACATTATAAGGACTCCACCGGTGATAAGCACAAAAAAATACAAAAGCCACGCAAAGAGCGGTCCCGTAAATCAAAACCGTATGCTGCCTGAACCTGGATAGGCTGATACAAAGGACGAGTGCTGCCGTGGCAAGGATAACATGATACAGATTTCCTGCACTCACCTCTTCCATCGAAAAATCGATAATCGTATACTCCGGAACTGCGCCATAAGTGATCCTTGCGTCACTGTAGGTCACCCCCAAAAACCGATGAAGATGGTATTTTACACTCGCGATCGCCCGATTCAAGGGTTGGACCGGACTTCCCAAGTGCGCAAAAATATTGTCCGCTACAAGCACAATAAAAAACGGCACAGAAATGACCTCGTTTTTAGCACGCGTCAGATCGGAAGCGGCCAGTGACTCTTTCCAGCGTTGCGTAAAAGGATAACCGAATAAACTGAAATTCCTGGCCCATGGCGAAACATTGAGGATTAAGACTATACCCAAAACTAAAATTGAGTGTTTCCAAGCCTCCCGTCTGCATTGTTTGATCTCTAAAAGAAGTAACCAGAGAAGAAAAGGAACCGAAAAAACAAGAGCCGAAATCTTCGTCAAAAATGCCAATCCCAGACCTGTTGCCAGGCCTAAGAGGTATCCCACTTTCAGCTTGTCTCGGTACAACAAGAGGAAATAAACAAAAACAACCAGCCAGTAACCGACAGCATAATCGTTTTTTGTCCCAGAGGCCTGAAGGATCCCAGAGGGAATCGTCAGACAGACCATGGATGCGGCTATCTGCCCCATTAACTTCGCTCCCAAAGCTCCGGCCACAAGCGAAGCGGCGATCACGCTCCCCAAAAGGCTAAACCACTGGACGAATCCGGCCCAGTGATCTCCCTGACTCAAAATTTGAAAATGCATGATCGCGAATTCGGCCCAAGGCGGATGAATCAACTGCCTCAATTCCACCGTGGAATAATGCGCCACGCTACGGTTTTGAATCCAATGCACCACGCGGCTCATGTGATAAACCAGGGAATCCCACGTATTCGGCGGCGCGAACCATGCCGTCACTCCCACCGCCAGCAAAATGACTGCGATAAAGATAAGTTAGACGACACCCCAAAGGGTCAAAAGACCTGACGTCCGAGGATGGCTGGGCAACGCCGGCCGTCTTCGTTTTTGCTGAAAAA
>JAMWDC010000199.1 GCA_023819025.1 Candidatus Omnitrophota bacterium
TACCCCAGTGAAGGTGATTTCGCGGGGCTCGCGAATAGTGAACGGCCGTTCACTATTCGATCCTGCCAACGAGGATCCCCCAGTGAAACTTGATAATACGTTGCTCCAGTTATTCCCTCCTTTGGTGGGGAGGGTGAGGAAGGGTGTGACGAATCGCTATGTCCCCACCTTAAGGGAGGAAGAATCCTATTCTGTGAAAACTGGAGCAATTCATAGATTATCTGGTATGCAGTGAGATTCCTTGGTTTGCTCCTATGGCTCCATCGTGTGGCGCGTGAGACGGACCGTCCGGAAAATGCGAATTATTCCGATACTGCGATTGCTCCTGATCAGGATCGGGAACCTGCGATGAAAAATCTTGCAAGATAGCCCGATGTACACCCCCGCGGTGTACATCGGGCAGGCACGTCAATCCGTTTATCCTTGGACTGTTCTTCAAGGAGAATGCGAGGATCGGGGAGAACTCCAGAGGCTGTTGTCATCTTGCCAAAATCGTCGGCAAAAACGCAAAAAAACGAATCCCTGATTCCTTCCCGCTAAAGAATTACGGGTTAAGCATCAGTTATAGAGCGGGTCGTCCCAACATCAGTCTCTAAGGGGGCGGGAGCTTTCCCGCGGGGGCATCTTTAGATTTGGCCTCGCTGTCCCGATAAAAAGATATGCTATTTAATACCTTTACATTTGCAGTCTTCTTCGTCATTGTCTACACGCTTTATCTGGTTTTAAATCACAAGTGGCAGAACCGAATGCTGCTGGTGGCAAGCTGTATCTTTTACGGTGCTTGGGACTGGCGTTTTTTATGTCTGATGTTTGTGTCCATTACCACGGACTATTTCTGCGGAATGATGATTTACGACTCTAATGATGAGAAGAAAAGAAAATTGTTTCTTCGTGTCAACCTGTTCGTCAACTTGTTCATTCTGGGATTCTTTAAATATTTCAATTTCTTCGTCACGAGTTTCCAAGACCTACTGAAAGTCTTTGGTTTTAAAATTCATATCCCGTTACTTTACATTATCTTACCTGTCGGCATATCCTTTTACACATTCCAGGCCATGAGCTATGCCATTGATATTTACAGGAGGCGGATCAAGCCTACGAGAAACTACCTCGATTATGCTCTGTTTGTGACCTATTTCCCGCAGCTTGTTGCCGGGCCAATCATGAGGGCGGAGACCTTGCTTCCGCAAATGTTGTCTGAGAGAAAATTCAGGTTGGACTGGTTTTACGAAGGCATTTATTTGATTCTTTGGGGGCTTTACCAGAAGATGTTTGTGGCGGATAACTTGGCGAAAATTGCAGACTCTGCATTTGGCGCCCCGCCGCCGTATTCCGGAGTCACGGTGCTTCTCGGTCTCTATGCCTTTGCCTTTCAGATCTACTGTGATTTTGCGGGATATTCCAATATCGCGCGGGGTCTCGGAAAGTGTATGGGATTTGATGTCATGATCAATTTTCATCTGCCGTATTTTTCCACCAGTCCGAGCGAATTCTGGCGCCGGTGGCACATTAGCCTTTCCAGCTGGCTCAGAGATTATCTTTATATCCCGCTAGGCGGTAATCGGAAGGGGACCTTTGCGACGTATCGGAATTTGGCGATTACCATGCTGCTTGGCGGACTCTGGCACGGTGCAGCCTGGAACTTTGTGATTTGGGGTGCTTACCAGGGAATTCTTTTGATTGTCCATCGCCTGCTAGAGCCCGTCCTGAAGAAAATAAGCTGGCCCCAAAGGAGCCTGATGGATCGCGTTTGGTTTGTGGTGCGGATTGTATTTTTCTTCCACCTGATTTGCCTGGGATGGCTTGCCTTTAGGTCGCGGTCGTTCGGACAACTATTAGCAATGTTCCAGAGTTTGATTTTCAATTTTAGGATTTCGAATCCATTTGAAACAGCGAGAACCATTCAAAGACTTTTAGCTTTTTTAGCGGTTTTGGTCGGTCTTGAAATCTTTCAGTATGCCAAGAACGACCCCTTTATCATTTTTAAAGCAAAGTGGAGCGTGCAAATGGTTTTTTATTTCGTCCTCCTCTACTCACTTTTACTTTTTGGAGTGACCACGGGTGAACAATTCATTTATTTCCAGTTTTGAGCCGAGTCAGGTCTATTCGGTCAGAAAGTGGCATGTATTGACTTTCTGTCTTGCCTTTGTTGTTTCCCTGGTCGTCTGTGAATGTCTGAACCGCCATTTCATCCTTACACGATCTTCGAATGTGTTGACCTTTAATGCGTTTGAAAAAGAGAAAAAAGAAGTGAAAATGCTGCTGATCGGGGATTCTCAATTTTTGGATGGGATCGATCCGCACATTTTCCCCCGAAAAACTTTCAATTTATCCTTCCTTGGGACGGATTACATTCAATCCTATTTTATGCTCAAGCGCCAACTGGATGAGCTTCCGGCACTAAAAGTTCTTGTGCTTCAAATGAATCTTCATAGTTTTAGTTCTTTTCGATCCGATAAAGTTTATGCCCCGGTTTTTTGGAACCGTTTTCTGGATTATGACGAGCTGGTGAAACTTAAAGGCTGGCCCATCTTGAGGTATCAGTTCGAGATCAGTTTCTTAACCGATTCCTCGGGGCGTAAATCGTTCTTAATTAATCTGATGGATGTAATTTTGGGGAAAAACGTTCAGGAACAACAGAAGGATGTGAGGGAAAAAGTCTACCTTGTTTCTGCAGATCCTGTGTTGGCGGAGCGGAGGGTCTATTTTCATTTGAAGGGATATAAGACCTTTGATGTCGACCTGCTCCTTTATTTTGAAAAAATCTTAAAACTTTGCCGGGACCGCCGTATCCGCGTTTTCACGGTCCAAACCCCGCTCTCCCAATACTACCTGAAGGCGGCCCAAAATTATGTCACCTTTCGGGATCTTGAGGAGAAGGTTTTGTTGAATCCACGATTTCAGGGCTTGATTGACAAAAATTTTAATTACCTTGAATTGTTTCCTCAGAAGGATAATTATTTCCAAAGAGACGGAGACCATCTCAACGGCTATGGCAGAGACAAATTTTCCAAAATCCTGGCCAAGGCTTTAGATGACTTAACAAAACCGTCATCCTGATCCCGCAAAGGCGGGAGAGGAATTCCGCAAGATCCTTCGGTCGGCCTATGGCCTCCCTCAGGATGACTCGGGTTTTATTCGGGTGGCTTAAAGATGTCAGCTGATATTGTTATCTTATGGGGAGTAAGGTATCATCAAGGCACAAAGGTGAATCTTGACAGCTAAGAATTCTTCCGAATCCAAACCGCCGTTTTTTATTGTCGGCTGTCCCCGAACGGGGACAACCCTTTTGCATGTCCTCCTGGATTCTCATCCCCGTATTGCCATCCCGCCCGAAAGCCACCTCTTTGTCCATTTTAGAGAAATTTTTGATTGTTACGGGGACCTGGCGGAAGAATCCAATCTCCGGCTTTTTGTGAAAGACCTCTTAAGCGATGAGCGGATTAGGAAATGGGGGCTTGAGATCACGGTTTCGGATTTCGTGAGGCAACTTCCAACCCGGTCGATCCAGGACGTGGTGAGTCTGCTTTTTGAACTTTACATGAAACAGAAAGGGAAAGTCCGGTGGGGCGACAAGACGCCGGATCATATCTTGGAGATGGATACGATCCTCAAAATTTTTCCCGACGCCAAATTGATCCATGTCGTCAGGGACGGACGCGATGTGGCGGTTTCTTTGAAACGTGTTTTTTTCGGCCCCACCATGGTCAACAAGGCGGCCGAGCTCTGGAGGCGTTATCTTTCGATCTTTCAGGAATTCAAAAAAAGGGTTTCTCCGGATCAATACCTGGAGGTTTATTACGAACGTCTCGTTTCGGATCCCGGTTCCGAACTTCGTAGGATTCTGGAATTTTTGCAAGAAGAGCTTGTGACTTACGGAAATCAGGTGCCCGACACCGAACTCCGGCGCTGTTACCTGGAATCGAATGAATCCCCGGTTCATCAATCCCTCATGGCGCCGATCACGGCTCATAAAATAGGCATTTTTAAGACCCAATTATCCGCGCGCCACATGGAAATCTTCGAGTCCATGGCCGGGGACATTCTTCGATCGTACCTGCACTGGAAAGAAGATCTCCTGTACGGTCGGGATTTCGAAGAAGCCTGGGAGGAACTGAATAAGTTCCTCCTTCATCATGAAGAACCTTTGTACAGGAAGCCCAGTGCCGAACCCCTCCGGGGATATGCACAGAGGGATCGTTCGTATACGACGTATCGTACCTATACCCGCCCCGAGAATGCGCAACCTCCACGGAGAGATCCGCAGGAACATCTTCGAAAGGATTACGAGAACCTGGAAGTGGCTTTCAAGAGTGATTTCGAGACAGTGAAAAAACAGTACAAGAGCCTACTTCGGAAATACCACCCGGACCGTTTTGATCAAGACCCGGAAAAGTATCGGCCGGCTACGGAAGTTACGAAAAAACTGAACGAATCCTTCAACCGGATCAAGGAGTATCATGAACACAGGAGCTAAAACCTGTACGAAAGGGGACCTTTTTCCCCGAAGCATCCCGCTTGTACAGCCCGAACTCCGTT
>JAMWDC010000200.1 GCA_023819025.1 Candidatus Omnitrophota bacterium
CTAGAATTTCATCGATGGTCGAATCCGCCAGGAGCGGTTCAAGGGGGCCCAATCCGAACGTTTCGTCAACAACCTCCCGAATGATATCCTCGCGTTCGGCACCGGTAACCGCAACTTTCTCCTCGTTAAAAAGCATGCGGACTAAATCTTTGACCTGTTTACGCGCCTCGGTAGGATCCAGGGCCATGAGGGCCTCAAGATTCAGGCGATCAATCAGGCAGCGATGCATCTTGATCTTGACATCCTGAAGGAAGTCGCGTCTTTTATCCTGAATCGTCAACAGGGGCCCCCGGGTTTCCGAATCGGGCTCCGGTTTTCTCTCACGCAGTCGGTCTCTAAGCGGCATGACTTTTCTCTTCTTTTTTTGTTTTACCGTTTTTCCTTACATCCACATTGCCTTTTTTGTCCTTGGCTTCGGTATGCTCTTGTTTGTCCTTTTTCGATCTTCCCCCCTCAAACATTCCTTTTAAGCCGCCCAAAAGGGAGGATGAGTCTTTCTTTTCTTCAAGTTTGAAATCGGCCAAGACCAGCTTCCCGAGTCCTTCAAATTGTTTGGCCAGCATCGATCCTCCGTCTAAATCCGCCACGGGGATTCCCGTATTCAGCGATCGGGAAACGGTCACATAGTCATTGGCGATCGCGTACGTGATCGGATAACGAAGGATTTCTTCGGCCTTTGCCAAATCGAATTTTTGATATTTCGAATTATACCGGTTTAAAAGAATCTTAAATTTCTGCTGGTTGTATCCTAACCTTTCAAATACCTCCAAACACCTTAATGTATTTTTAAGAACGGGCAGGTGTAGATCCGTCGTCAGCATGATGTACTTGGAACTATCCATTGCGCTGATAATTTGATCCGTTAAGGAATGGCCGCCGTCAATCACGATATAATCGTAGAATTTGTGAAGGGTCTGATGCAGGCCTTGCAATTGATCATTGCGAATCACTTCCGCCTCTTCCGGCCGTTTCGGACCCGCTAGGATGCACACGCCGGATGGATGGATGGGAAGACTCGCTCTCAGATAAACCTCGTCAATCCGGCCGCTATTTTCCAACAAATCCGATAAGGTAACCGTGGGCTCGTAATCAAAGAAAAAGGGCACATCCCCATTTTGGATTACCAAATCCCACAGCAAAACGCGTGCCCTTTTCAGGCGCGCGATGGCCACCGCCATGTTACACGCCAGGAAGGTCGTTCCGAGTCCTCCCTTATAGCTGAAAAAAATGTAAGAAATTCCGGACCGGTTGGCATCCGCAATGCTTGGCACTTCCCGAATAAGCCGCTGTAACATTTCACGAACTTCCGTGTCTTGCAAAGGATACTTGAGAAAATCACGCACGCCCTTTTTGATACAGCTCAGCATCAAATCCGCCTCGAATTGAGCACCGCAAATGATCACCGGGATTCGATCGGCAATCCGGCTCAAGCTGCTCAGAAACTCAAGACCCTCGTCTTTATCCTGAGGCTCCAGACAGACAACGATCAGATGGGGGGTGAAATGGACCATTTCTTCCATCGAGGGGGGCGTTGAAAAAATTTTGGGGCTGAGCTTATCACCCTTAACGCGGTCGATTTCACGCGCTAGGATTGTGGTCAAATCGTAATTAACTTTTGACTTACTCGAAATAATCGCAACTCGAAATTCCAAATTAAACCTCTCCGGCCTCAAACCCTGGTTACTTTGCCTTCCACTGCAGTTTGGCTTCCAGCTCATCAAGCTTTTTCATATCAAGCGGAGGACTGATCCCAACAATTGGATTCGCCATCTTCTCTGGAAGCTTGATCTCTTTGGTTTCAACGCCCGTATCTGAAAACCTTTTTTCGGTTGTGAAATACTCTGTAATCGCGTCGGAATGCTCATCCTTAAGCACAGGCGGCGCGATTTGTGTCGCTACAGAAAGTATATCACGTTTATCCGGAATGTACCCGAGAGGCGTACTGTCAGGGAGGACGAAACGAGGGGTAATCAAAATGATGAGTTCTACCAAATCAAGATCCTGATTGAGATCCTGAAATAATTTCCCAACAATGGGCAGCCGGCGCAGATAAGGAACACCGCTTTCCGTAACATTCAGCTTCTGCTGAAGTAATCCCCCGATCACAAAAGTTTCCTTATCTCTAAGCTCCACAACGGTTTTCACCTTTGTCGTGGAGAAGCCCGGCACTGATGTGTCCCCTGAGACTACACCATTGGCTGCACTGAGGGCACTTACTTCAGGTTGTACAGTAAGTTTGATTTTGCCGTCCGGCAGGATTTCGGGTTTAAAGGTTAACCGGGTACCGAATTCCTTATACTGTACCTGAATTTCGTTACCCGTTGAGACAAGGATAGCCGCCTCACCACCGACAGTAAAACTTCCCTCTTCTCCGTCCCGGCACAGTAGATTGGGGTGGGCAATCGTCTTAGCAATACCTTTTGTTTCCAAAGCTTTTATGATTCCATCTAAATAACTGTTATTTCCAAATAGCGTGAACTGATAAATTTGGTCAAAATCTCGATCGAATATATCAATGGTATAAGTCTTACCTCTGGAACCAATCGTTTGACTGGACTTTTCAGATGTCGGGCTGATTGAACCGGGAAGAAAATGCTGGACCAAAACATTCCCGTCATCCAGGCGATCGCCCGTATCGAGACCGATGCCAAAATCGTAATCCTGATTGCGGTCCACTTGAATGAAACGGGTCTTGAGCAAAACCTGTTTGGCGTCTTTGACCTTCACAATGGAGGTGCTTCCTTCCGCGAAAACAGTAACGGCCTGTTCGATTTGTTTGGCTCTATGTTCACTGGTCGCCTCCCCTTTGACAATAAATGCATCCTTCGAGGCATAGACTTCAAAATCCCCGTCGGGATCGATATTCTTCACCAGATTCAGTAAGACGGCGGGGTCCGGGGTGACACTGATGTCAAAAACAGAAATCTGATCGTCAATACCCCACACAATAACGTTGACGGCTCCTTGCTTTCGCGCATTCAGCAGAACTTCTTTCGGATTTAAAATAACAAAATCAAGGACTTCCGGATCAGAAACCGAAATTCGCTTAATATCCTTTCTAAACTTCAACATGTGGGACCGGCCTGCCACAAGGGCCAAAAAGCTTTTTTCTGTCTTTATCGTCTCGAGCACGCTGGATTCTGAGAGTTTATTGGCAACTTTTACTTCTGGCTTTTCGGTGTCTGAGTTCTGAATATTTTGATTGGCTTTCGATGAGCTTGTCTGCTCATCGGCCCCTTGATCAGAAGCACCTGGCATCCTGTCTTGGGCCCACAGACTTGTGCCGGCTGATAACCAGATACATGTAACCAGAAAAGAGAAAATAATGGTTCTCATGGCACATCCTTTTTTTGATCATCCATTATCATGGTGCTGAATTTCTCTCGCCTTAATCCTCGGATAATTTCGATCTCTTGAACCCGAGGAATTTCGGGCACGGTCGTCGTCTTATCCTTGGCAAAAAAGAGATCTTTTAAACTAAAAAATTTCTCTTCCGGAGACTCGGCATCCTTCATGGACCGTATCGAAACAGTAAGCGTCCCTTTTTTAACCGCATAGGCCAACGTCTCTGCACCGACCGGAGTCACCGCCAGCGTCACAAACATCCTTTTCTGACCGTCCGGGGTGATCCCGCCGCCCGGATCCGAAGCACCGATCACCTTGGCATTCTCGATTAATGTGACGGCCTTGAGCTCGCCACGGGCCTGCTCATAAGTCAGGATCACATCCGCCCGGTTTCCCATCTGAATCAAATTGAGAAGATCGGCAGGCAAAGTTACGGGGATCGTGATCGCCCGGTACCCTTTTGGTATAATTTTTGCAAGATTATCGCCGCCAGCCATAACATCGCCCATTTTAATTACTTCCCCCTGATGAAGATTCCGCAGGGCCATATTACCTACCACTTGCGAGAAATCCGTGAAAAGCACGCGGGGGTCCGCATCGGGCGGTTCCGCCAATAGATCAAGATCTTCCCTTTGAATAATCTTCCCGAATTTGATGTCACGGATGACGCCGATAACTTTTGTTTTGGGACGCACCTGGACAGCTGGTGCGGCCTGCTGAGGTGCGTGCATGATTCGCATGCTTAGCAGGAAAGCAATGAAGCCACTCCCAATTGCCAAAATCAAAATTGTGGAATGCCGTAATCTAGGCATAGAAACTTTCCTCTCTGCTTCCTTCGGCCATTTGGAATTAATGCATAAACCTCAAGCCAAGCAATATGACCCTCATTTCCCAAAATCCAATTCTCAACAAGCCGACAACCTAGGATCTCTTCTAGACGTTATATCGAGGTCGGCCTGTCTGGCAACACTTCCCCGCATCAACTTAATCAGTGATCAAAATCCTTTTCAGAGACAGTCCCTTTATCGTACGACAGAAACGCCACCGAATACTTTAAGTGAATTGCTCCAGTTTTCACAGAATAGGATTCCTCCTCACTTAAGGTGGGGACATAGCGATTCGTCACCCCCTCCCTCACCCTCCCCACCGAGGGGAGGGAA
>JAMWDC010000201.1 GCA_023819025.1 Candidatus Omnitrophota bacterium
TTATTTGCGTTCTCCTCTACATGAATACTCGTTCTGCCGTCAAAACAGGGATCGTACTTCTTGCAGTTCCTTTTTCCCTGATCGGAGCTGTTTGGCTGTTATGGATTTTAGGCTATCATATATCCATCGCCGTGTGGGTAGGAATGATTGCGCTCATGGGTTTGGATGCGGAAACAGGAGTTTTCATGCTTCTATTTTTGGATCTTGCTTATCATGATGCGCAGGGGAAAGGAAAGATGCGTACGGCAGCAGACCTTACGGAGGCAATTATTCTCGGTGCCGTGAAGCGGGTTCGTCCCAAGATGATGACTGTGGTGGCTGCGTTTATGGGACTCATTCCGATTATGTGGGCACATGGTGCGGGTTCTGATGTGATGAAGCGGATTGCAGCACCTATGATCGGAGGACTGTTTACTTCATTCATTTTGGAACTTCTGATTTATCCGGTTGTTTATGCGATGTGGAAATGGAAATTTGAGATGAAAGAAGGAAAGGCAGCTTGGATTTTGAATGATCCATTCTGCGATATGAACCCAAGAAAGGAGAAGTCAATATGAGATATACCATTTGGATACTGTGTATCGTCCCGGTAGTTTTGTGGACTCTGTCTATTCAGGAATATGCCTTGTCTGAGACTGGAGGTGAATCTCGCACAGGGGAGTCGGTGGTTGATGTAGGAAATAAGATTTGTCCTGTGACAGGTACGAAAGTGTCTGGGAGTTATTTTGTGACCTATCAGGGCAAACGCTACGGCCTTTGCTGTCCCATGTGTGAGGAGATGTTTCTCAAAGATCCTGACAAATATATTGCAAGATTGTTCCAATTAGAACCTCAACTTCAGGAATCTATGTCGATGCCAGCATCCACCTCAACTTCGATCGGAACTGGAACAGAACATGGATCGATGCCCCATGAAACCACGAATTAGGTAACCGGCATCGTATCCTATTCGTTTTTGCCAAAGCCACAAGAGGATATGCGTTGCCAGCTTCCACTCTTTGAGCTTGAAATTTACGCCCACAGAATTATGCTTGTTGAAGGTTTCTATTTTGTGTGTCATTATGATCAGTCAGGGAATGCACAATGCGTAGTGTAAATAAACCAAAAATCAAATATACCGTGCCGTTTCTGCGTGAGATTTCAATGATGTACCCAAACCGGACGGGTGGCACATGCAACGCCGGTTCGGGGGACGCGACGTGTAGTGCTACGGGAACCGCTGCTGGTGGTTGTAATACGGGCTCAAACGCCGGAGGCTATTGCTCCACTGGAGAGGGTGCTGGTACCTGCTCTCCTAGCGGCAACTTAGCATCATCGGGTTGCACTACGGGTACAAGTTTTTAATAATCAAGATACAAACAGAACTAAAGGCAACCGCAAGAAAGTATTCCTGCCAAAGACTGCGGATGCATTGCAGGACAACGATATTCCCCTCAAAGGCTTTCTCGTCGAGAGCCACGCATGGGCGATCGATTCTTTCAAAATCAAACTGCGGAAGTAACAGCTGAAGAGTCCCTTTTGGGCTCGCAATTCAAAGGGGTGTTGGTTCTTAAGATCCGCAATTTTAATGAGTTTATTGCCCGGTATTGGTTATCTTAACCCTTGAACGACGCAAAAGACCAGTTCTGATGGGATTACTTGCCTCGGAAAGTTGAACGAAAATCGGGATCATGGGGCTGTTGATTTGCGGCCGTTACGCAGGCGAAATAAGCCAGGCAATTACCGCTGTCATCAATTCTCTTTGGGGTGAATTTTGTAGTTGCATCACCACTCTTTCCCTATCTATTATAAAAGCCGTATTTTTGTAAAATGACTGTTTCGTGCCCGATTTTTTCGGCCACGGACCGCATCAGTTTGGGTCCTATTAATGATGCAGCCCGCACAATATCGATCCAAGGAGTCCCTATTTGCAAAGATTCAGTTATAACTTTATTTCAGCAGCAAGTTTATTTTAGAAGAAAGCAGGGTGGAATTATGAGGATCTTGATTGTAGAAGATGAAATCAAGGTGTGCCATTTCATCGAGCGAGGTCTTAAGGAACATGGCATTACTGTGGATACGGCATTGGATGGACACGAAGGGTATGTTCTGGCGGAAACTGGGGATTACGACTGCATTATCTTGGACATTATGTTGCCCAAATTGGACGGTTACGAGGTGGTTAAACGGTTAAGAGAAAAAAAGATTAAAACGCCTGTGATATTTTTGACTGCGAAAGATGCCGTGGAGGATCGGGTCCAAGGGCTTGAACTCGGAGCGGATGACTACCTTGTCAAACCTTTTGCGTTTTCAGAATTATTGGCGCGGGTCAGGGCGCGGGTACGTCGGGAACGTAATCAAGAAGTCAATAAATATCAAATTGGCGACCTTATGATTGATGTTGCCAAACGGGTCGTAACGCGCAGCGGTCAGAAAATCGATCTCACGCCGAGGGAATTCAGCCTCCTTCAATATTTGGCTGAAAAACAAAGTGAGGTGGTGACGCGCACGATGATTTCCGAGCACGTTTGGGGCTACCATTTTGACTCCATGTCGAATGTGATCGATGTCCACATGACGAATTTAAGAAAGAAGGTGGATCTGCCTGATTGCAAACCGCTGATTCATACACTCCGGGGGATCGGGTATGTCTTGGAACACCGTTCCTAATTTGTTTTTATTCAGAAGTCTGAGGGCCAGACTGGTGTTGGGTTATACTGTCGTTCTGTTTTTGAGTATTTTAGGGCTCTCGGCAGCTTTTTATTACCAGATCAGAAAAAATATTGATACGGCGGCCCAGGACTTTCTCAAGAACGAGTTTGATATGATTGTCACCCTCCTCGAAAAGGAGGCTTATGGCATCCGTGAATTGTCAAATTTCCTTTCAAAGAAGACCCTGCTTGCAAAAGGTCCCTACCCTCTGAGTTATGCGCTGTATGACGGGAGACGACAACTCATCGCCCGCTCAGAGCAATTTGCTACCGATGAGTCTTTTCTAAAGGAAGTGGACGGAAAATTTGGAGATCGGCAAGGTACATCGTTCATCAAAAAGGTAAAGGAACCTAAGGGTAAGGAACCGCCTCAGGGTGTTTTATTTCTTATGACAGGTTCTTTTAAAGATGCAGCAGGTACCGTCTTCTATCTGCAGTTGGGGCTTCATGGGGCCAGGATCTTCGAAACATTCTTGGGTTCTATCCATAAGACCACTTTGATTATGCTGCCGATCACCTTGATTGTGGTTGTATTGGGCGGGTTTTTATTGACCCATCGTTTGTTACTGCCAATATCGGAACTCGCGAAATCCGCAAAAAATTTATCCATCACGGATTTCAGCCGCGGGCTACCCATAAGGGGAACAGGCGATGAGATCGATCATCTGTCGGTAACCTTTAACGATGTTTTTAAACGCCTTTCCGCATCCTATCAGCGGATCGTTCAGTTTACAGCGGATGCCTCGCACGAATTAAGGCTACCGATCACTGCAATAAAAGGCG
Organism: Candidatus Omnitrophota bacterium; assembly: GCA_023819025.1. GTDB lineage: Bacteria > Omnitrophota > Omnitrophia > Omnitrophales > Aquincolibacteriaceae > JAMWDC01. The sequence goes on from JAMWDC010000201.1 coordinate 3,474, forward strand.
AAGCCGAAATCGTGCTTGAGCGGGAACGTTCTCTGGAAGAGTACCGAAAAACATTGGGCAACATTATCGAGGAAATGGACCGCCTGAGTCTGATGATCGGGAAGCTTTTACGGCTTGCAAGAGCCGATAGCGGTGCTGACCATTTAGAAAAGAGCAATGTTCATTTGTACCCGCTTTTAAAAAAAATGCTGGAGTTTTTGACGCCTCTTTATGAGGGGAAAAAACTAGAAGTGTCTTTAAAACAGGAAGGCCCCGATGAATTTTACGGTGATCAAGACCGTCTTGAAGAGTTGTTTTCCAGCCTTCTTGAGAACGCGATTAAGTTTACGCCTTCAGGAGGACGGATCGATCTTCTTATTCAAGGTCATCCACAGGAACTTTGCGTTGACATTCGAGATACCGGAATAGGTATTGCACCGGAAGAGCAGCAAAAGATTTTTGAACGATTCTACCGTGTGGACAAATCACGGGCCCGATCTGAAGGAAGTTCAGGACTCGGCCTTAGCATTGCAGAATCCATTGTATTAGCTCATGGTGGTAAAATCACTGTCGAAAGTTCGCTGGGGCAAGGAAGTTGTTTTCATATTATCCTGCCTCATCGACCCCCACGGTCTTAATCAACCTTTCTAACCGTTGATCTCTACGTGGCGATGTCAAGCGCTTAAGTCATTGCGTATCCGGCCTTAAGTTTTTCCTTAAGAAATCTTAATTCTATTTTCATCCTCCCTTAAGTTTTCATCAGCGATAATAAAATCATGAATCATGAAAACTGTGTTGACTCTGCGCTATCCCGCGATCGGCAAAAATTGAATCATGGCGGCTATTTCGTGCGATCGATGAACAGAAAAGGGGCTTTGCGGTTAGGTTTGTTTCTTGGTTTGCTTTTAGGGCTCGCTGGGCCGCTGTGGTCCAATGATCTCCATTTAAGATCCTCCGTTGATAAAACGGAAATCTCAAAAGGTGAAACTATGACCTATCATTTACAGCTGGAGTGGGATCAGGCTCAAGAAAAAAATCTCTTCGTAACC
>JAMWDC010000202.1 GCA_023819025.1 Candidatus Omnitrophota bacterium
CTTTCGGCTACGGTGATCGCGGTTGTTTCGCAAGCCTTGTTACCACGCTTGGATGGCAAGGGGCGCGTGGCTGTTTTTGAAATTATGATTGCAACGCCTGCGATACGTAATCTGATTCGTGAAGGGAAAACCTATCAAATCGTTTCGGAAATTCAAACGGGTTTAAAATACGGAATGAAGGCCTTTGATGACCATCTTTTAGAGCTCTATCAGGCCGGTATCATTAGTTATGACAACATGATTGAAACGGCTCAAGATCCGAGGGAACTGTCAAACCGGGCCGCCAAACCCGTGGCCAGCGAAAAAAATAAGAAGTACTAACCCTTTAATAATGATGAAGTTAAAGAGGCATCAAAGATTTTCTGAAGGAATACCAGTCGGCAATCGGTGCTCGTAAGAAGTTTACGGGCGTTCCATAATCAACGTATCTATGTTGAGTCTTGAGGAGATGTTAGAAAAAGTTGGATTCAGAGATTGCCGAGGCTTTTTCTTGCAAATATTATCTTGACTGGGATAGGCAATTTCGTTATCCTATGCCCACTTTTGAAATTTGACAAGCCAACCTAAGATCCTCGCGGCGAGTTGGGAATTCCGGAAGTCGTCATTAAAAATTCAGCAGATAAGTTGAGCAAACTCCTTTACAGGTGATTATTAGATCGATGTATTTCGCAACATCCCGTCGGACTCGTAGTTCGTTCATCCACATGCGGTTAGTTCGTTAGGACAGCGGAGTAAATCGCAAAAAGTCGCATCCCGATTTACATCTATCATGCGTCCCATCTAAAACAAAAGGATTCGAAGTTAACAAATCAGTCATGGCAACACGTTTGCCAAAATTTCTCCTGATCGACGGGAGTTCTTTCTGCTACCGGGCGCATTACGCCATCCGTGCGCTTTCCAATTCACGGGGCGAACCCACCAATGCGATTTATGGATTTATTTCCATGATGCGGAAGTTGATCCATGAGGGACACCCCGACTATTTAGCCATTTGTTTTGACCGAAAAGAACCGACTTTTCGTCATGAGAAATTTAAGGATTATAAGGGCCACCGTAAGCCGATGCCCGATGATTTGGTCGAGCAGCTCGAACCGATTAAGAATTTTTGCCGGGCTTACCGGATTGCAATATTCGAGGAACCCGGCTATGAGGCAGATGATTTAATCGGGACGTTGGCCATGGCGGCCGCCAAAAAAGGTTTGGAGGTATTTCTTGTCACCGGCGATAAAGATGCTTTTCAGCTTGTGGGGGAGCGGATTAAAGTCATGAATCCCCATAAAGAGAATAAGATTTATGATACCGCCGCCGTTCAGGAACGGTTCGATTGTCTCGGGCCGGAGAAAGTGGTCGAAGTGATGGCACTGATGGGCGATTCTTCCGATAATATTCCAGGTGTCCCCGGGATCGGGGAAAAAACAGCGGTTCGTTTGATTCAGGAGTTTGGTACTGTGGAAAATCTGCTAAGGCATGTCGGCCGGGTCAAGTCCAAATCCCTCCAGACCCTATTGAAAGAAAACGAGAAGCAAATCCAGCTTTCAAAGGATTTAGCTACCATTGACACGCACGTTCCTATCCGCGTGGACTGGGATCAGGTCAAGGTTCAGCCCCCGGACGAGGCGAAACTGATCGAACTTTTTAAGCGTTATGAATTTCGGACGCTTCTCAAAGAGATCTCTCCAACGGGTGAGGAATGCGAAACCGAACGCCGCTACGAAGTCCTTCGGGACGAAGGAGACTTCCAAAAATTTTTGGATCGTTTGCGAACCATCCGTACCTTTAGCTTCGACACCGAAACCACGGCGAGCGATCCGATGCGGGCAGAGCTTTTCGGGATGAGTTTTTCCTGGGAACCTTTCCATGCCGCATATCTTCCCGTTTCTTCCAGCCGCCATTCAGGTCCCGGCATCCCGATCGAAAAGGTTCTCCAAGCCTTAAAACCTATCCTTGAAGACGAAAAATGCAGGAAATTCGGGCAAAATATCAAGTACGACTGGATCGTCATGAAACGTCACGGCGTTGTTGTTCGAGGGATGGATTTTGATACGATGATCGCCAGTTACCTGGTGAATCCACTCCGCCGCAATCACAACCTGGACGAAATCAGTCTGGAGTATTTAGGTGTTAAGAAAATTCCGACGGATGCCTTGATCGGTTCGGGGAAGAAACAGATCTCCATGGATGAGGTGCCGTTGGAGAAGATCGCGGTTTATGCAGCTGAGGACGCCGATTGCGTTTTCCGTCTGGTTCCTATTTTGGAAGCAAAGCTTAAAGAGCTGGGCCTTGATTCACTTTTCCGAGAAATCGAAATGCCTCTTGCCCTTGTCTTGGCAAAGATGGAGATGAATGGTGTCAGTCTGGATGTCAAGTTTTTATCCAAACTTTCCGAAAAATCTTCTGAAGACCTCGAAAAGCTAACCCAAAAAATTTACCGGGAAGCCGGAGAAGAATTTAACGTCGATTCCCCCAAACAGCTTGCCGAGATCCTTTTCGTCAAAATGAGATTGCCGACGATCAAACGGACCAAAACCGGATTTTCTACCGATGTCAGTGTTCTTGAAAAACTCGCATTGACTTATGATTTGCCCAAAATGATTTTGGAATATCGTGAGAAGGCCAAACTCAAATCGACCTATCTTGACGCCCTTCCGGCCATGATCCATCCCGAGACGCACCTGATCCATACCTCTTACAATCAGACGACCACCGTTACTGGCCGACTCTCGAGCTCGGATCCCAACCTTCAGAATATCCCGATTCGGACCGAGACCGGGCGTTTAATTCGCAAGGCTTTTATCCCACGTGCGGATTCGCACCATGCCCGCAAAATTCTCTCGGCCGATTATTCCCAAATCGAACTTCGGATTCTTGCGCATCTTTCTGGGGACGAGAACCTGACGCGCGCATTTCAGGAGGATCGCGATATTCATAATTTCACCGCGACCCTTCTTTATAACGTCGATGAAAAGTCCGTGACTCGTCAAATGCGGGATTTCGCCAAAACCATCAATTTCAGCGTGATCTACGGTAAGACCGCGTACGGGTTGTCTCAGGATTTGGGCATTTCCGTGTCCGAAGCCGATGCCTTTATCGAAAATTACTTTAGACGTTATGCAACGGTCCGCGATTACCTTGAGAGTCAGAAAGAGCGCGCTCGTAAGGACGGATACCTGGTCACCCTTTTAGGGAGGCGGTCTTATTTCCCGGATATCAATTCAAGGAATATTCAGGTGCGGCAGTTTGCCGAGCGCGCAGCCATCAATGCTCCTATTCAGGGGTCAGCCGCGGATTTAATCAAGCTGGCCATGATCGCGATTCAAAGGCGAATCGAGGAGGAGGGTCTGGCGAGTGTGATGATCATGCAGGTTCACGATGAATTGGTTTTTGACATCTTGGGGGAAGAGGCCGAGCCCTTACGGGATCTGGTTCAAAGGGAAATGGAGGGGGCATATAAGCTTCGTGTCCCCTTGAAAGCAGATATCTTTGTCGGTGATTCATGGTACAAAAGTTGAACGTGAGTCCGGGCTCTGGATCGGAGGGCGATCCTCGGGTCTTAAAAAAAAAGCCCCGTATGAGATTTCCTGCGTTGATCATCGGACTGACAGGGACTTTTGGTTCTGGGAAGAGTACGGTCGCCCGTATATTTCAACGGCTGGGCGCAGGGATGATCACGAGTGACGCGATTGTGCACGGGGCCCTTCGAAAGGGAGGCCCTCTTTACGGAGTTGTCGGAAATCTTTTTAAAGAAGCCCGGACCGGAGGCGGGCAAGGGTTGGACCGAAAAAAAATCGCGAAGATTATTTTCCGTGATGCCCGGAAAAGAAAACAACTCGAAGACATCATCCACCCCTATGTGTTTGAACGTCTGCGGTCAGGGATCGGGAAATCCAGGAAGAAGGTGATCGTGCTGGAAGTTCCCTTGCTGTTTGAAACAGGTTTTAATCGGTTTTGTGATAGGACGATTGTCGTGAAGTCTTCGGACTCCGCGATCTATCGGAGACTCAAGAAGAAAGGTTTTTCAATCGAAGAGATCCGTGCGCGGATGAAGGCACAGATGCCGCTCGAGAAGAAAATCCGCGGTGCGGACATCGTGATAGATAATTCTAAATCCATAACTGTAACCCGGTACAAGGTCAGAAGAATTTGGAGAAAACTGCATTCCTCATTGAAAGGAGCCGTATAACAATGGCTAAAGAAAAAGTGAATGTACCTAAAAAGCCCGAAGCGGGTCATGATCAAAATTCGGTGACGGCGACTCAGATTCAGATGCCCAGCGGGGAGAAACTCTTTGATGTTGCCAGCCTGAAGAAGATGCGGGTCAGCGAACTCCATCAAATCGCCCGCAAATTCGATATCGAGGCCATTACGGGTATCAAGAAGCAAGATTTGATTTTTAAAGTTCTCCAGGCCCAGGCGGCAAAATCCGGGCTCATGTTCGGAGAAGGTGTCCTGGAAATCCTCGAAGACGGTTTTGGATTTCTCCGGTCTCCAAATT
>JAMWDC010000203.1 GCA_023819025.1 Candidatus Omnitrophota bacterium
AACCGCCTTCCTCGTCGTTTCTTCTCTGTTCACACGCTCCGGGACCTCAAGAATGGGTTCAAAAAATTTCTCGGAAGAAAGAAGATATTCGGCCTTCTGCATCTCAGGATCGCTATGGAACCGGCGCCGGATGGCACCGTCATTGAGATAATTATTCAATGCCACGAGAATCATCCCTTGATCCAGGGTGAGGTATTTGTAAGCAACCTTTCCGGTGTCCGGATCGACCGCATCGTAGAATCCGTACTCACCGTAGATCTCATAAAGCTCAATCAATTTTCGTAAATTCTCGATCACAGCCCCGGGTTCATATTCCAAACCCAGGATACTCGCGTGAGGTGTCACGACCCCGGCTTTATAGCCCTTGACGCCGAGAGGTTTCGCGCCGTACTCCGAATACCCGCCTTCGGGCACGGAGCAGGGACTCATGCCCCAGACCGGCATTCCCAATTCCTCCTTCGCATACCGGATCTGCCCCAACACGTGCTGGTGATTGTTCCTGCCGAGCCCCTCGGGTGCGAGTTCTTTTTCTTTTAAAACCATTGCCGGCATCAGAGCTTCAAATGCCGACCCGCCCCAGCTCGGAACAAATTTTAGATCCTTCCACTCGTAATAACCGCCGTAATACTTGTGCCCGAACACGTCCTTTTCGACACGACCGGCGGGCATCATCGATTGCCAGGCAAATGTCTCGGGGAATGTCCGGCTCAGTCCTTCGAACCAGTGTTCTTCCGGCGCTTCGCCGCGAGCGATGGCCATGTAACTCGCGGCCCGGGGCTCCGTATAGAAAACTCCGTAGTGATAATCCGCGTAGACATCCAGATGCTGGTAATATCCGTGATACATCTGGCGTTCCACCGGGTCATAGAAAAAAATGAAATTGCCGCGGTGGATCAGGGGATCAAGTTCTTCGGCCAGTTCCTCCGGAAACGCATTCTTGGCCACATAAAAACCCGCGACCAACCAGCCACTATCGACCAGGGAAACGAAATAGCTTGTCCGATCGAGTATCGTCGTATCGTAATAATTGTAAGGAAAACCGCTCGCGTGGTACTCCAGTTTCTTGATCGTGGCCAACGTATCCTGAATCCGCTGAACAGCTTCCCCGCGATTGATGAAACCCAAGTCATAGGCCGAGACCAGACACATCAGATAGAGGCCGATATTGGTGATATTGGTGTAGTCGCCAATCCAGAGACCTTCGCCCGTGGGGTCCGGATTTCCGACTTGAACCGTATCCAGCGGGAGGGCATGCTCTCGATCCACAATATTGTCGAAAAATTTCCAAGTATCCCGTGCGATCTCCATTAAAAATTCCCGGTCGCCCCCGGGAAATTCCTTTTTGACTGTGACCCGGGCGGGAAATCCCCTGAGACGTCTCAGCAGAAATCTCTGAAATTCCAATCCCTCGAGCCGGGTCGGCGTTTTCTGGCGCGAATGCTCGGGAAAATCCACAGCCGTGGGTCCCGGATTGCCGGTCCTGACAAATCGGATGTTGTCAATAAAGATCCGGCCCGTCTTCTTGGTGACACAGCGGTCCTGAAAGACGATCACAAATTCATGCAGGTTTTCGCGTGCCAGGGTCGGATCCTTCCACTGCTGAGGATCCGAAAAATCAATGAGTCCGGTCAATTTATTGAGGGGGATACTCACGGTCTGCCATTCGGGGGTCACTTTGATTTCATAAATTCCTTTGATCATATCGTCGGCTTTCGCATCACCGGTACAGGGTCCCAGCCTGCATTTTTTGAGTTCGAGTTTGAAACGGTCCGTGAAACCGGACACCGGATCCCCCTTGACATCAAATTCCAAATGGTCATAGCTCCTGGCGTCGAAATTTTCAAGCCGCGTCCAAAAACCGTTTTGCGAAGGGCCTTCGCCTTCCACGCTGTATGTCAGACTCATAACCTTGGTGGGATTGCCGTCTTTGCCGGGCACCTCGGTGATATCATCATCAATCCAGCAATTATTGATATCCATTTCATTCATGTTCCAACCGCCCATGGCCCCGCCGAGATTGTTGACCCGAGGTTCCTGCTGCTCAAAATCAGCCACGACCTGCTCGGGTCTGACATTTTCGTTCAGAGACTCGGATGCGGACGGAGATGATGTCGGCTCTTGGACCTCGGCAACCTGGGCTTCTGCCAGACTGACCGTGCTATCACTACCGGTAGCGGCGGGCAAAAGGAACGGCATGGCGATCAAAAAACTCATCACGAATGAAAAGTATAGGATTCTCCTCATGCACCATTTCCTTGTAAGGCGTTTGACGTACAGGGATGCCCTTCTATTCAGTCAAGGCGAGGTATTAGAGGTATTATAGATAAGATTTTAATTTTCTCCAAGTATTAGGGCCGACGATGCCGTCGACTTCAAGGCCGTGTGTCTTTTGGAATTGTTCGACCGCACTTGCCGTCCTCGATCCGAAGAATCCGTCGATCGGCCCGGGATTGCATCCTGCGCGTTTGAGGGCCGTCTGAATTTTTTCGACATCATGACGCGCCCAAATTTTCCGGTTTTCGCGGATCTTGGCAAGGGCCTTGCCCGAATGAAAATTCAACAGGATCTTGACATCCTGCCACAGTTTTCGGCTTCCGAGCATGGCCACGAGCACCGTCTTCTCGAATGCAGTCAGAAATCCGACAAAACAGTATCCGGCCTTCCGGGTCCAGCCCGTTTTCCCAACAACGCCCCGGTATCCCCGGAGGAGCATTTTATTGTGACTCTTCAGGTAAATCCGCCGCCCTGCAGAACTATAAATCACTTGGGATCGTGTCTTCAAGGCGCTGACAATGAAGGGGTATCGTCCCGCAGCTTCCATAATAAGGGCCATGTCCGATACCGTGGAGTATTGACCGCCGGCCGGCAGTCCGCTCGGATTCACAAAATGGGAGCTGCGGCAGCCAATCGCATAGGCCTTCTGATTCATTCGGCGGGCGAATGCAACTTTCGAACCAGCGGCGGCCACGGCCAGGACCTCGGCAGCATCATTGGCGGAACTAATCAATATCGCCCGGACCAAATCCCAGGCACGATACCTTTCCCCGTGCCGCAGATGGGCCTTGGAGGGCTGAACCTTTTCGGCGAATTCCGGAATCGTGACCCATGAGTCTATGGGCAGCATATCTAACGCGACCATGGCGGTTAACAACTTCACCGTGCTCGCCGGCGGACGCTTCACATAAGGTGTTTTGGCATAAACAACATGATGCGTCTGGGGATCCATAAGAATGGCCGTGGGGGCAGTAATCGGGATCGAGTTCCACGCGTAGGAAGGAGGCGGTGGCGTCAAGACAAGCAGGATCAGAAAAATACTCAGACAAACAGCGATCAGTTTTTTACGCATTTTTTGCTATGGATGATAACCGGCTATAAATTCCGAGATGCTTAAAAATTTTGTCTTGCGGTACTAACTTATCGGCATAAATATAACCGCTCTTAAGGTCGCGTAGCATATTGCGCCCGTTGGTGTTCTGCCGACAGACTGAATTTTATCTAAGAATCACGGTTCAGATCAAGTGAATTGTCTCGGCCTCTGCTTCCCATGGGCTTGTTTTTCAAGTATAATGCGCCCTGCTGATCGTGAAGTGATGCAGCTAGAGTCTCTGATCTTTATAGCCTTTCGTCCTGAGTCTTGATTTCTGAGTGAGTTGCATAGCAACTGTCCCGCCAACGGGACGGCGGCGGGTGCCCAGATACTGCTTTGGGAAAATTTTGAACTGCAATATCGGATATCATCAGCTCATTAGTGATGTGGTGGGCGTAGCTCAGCTGGAAGAGCACAAGATTGTGGATCTTGGGGTCGCGGGATCAAAACCCGTCGCCCACCCCATTTGATACCCTGGGATGAACCCATTGGCCGGACTTAAGACGATCTCGGCAGCGGATTTGCTGTTCTTGATTCAAATGCAGTTTTGATGGTACAACCGTTGGCGCCATTTTCTTTCCTGGCTGACGGTCGAGGCCGCCTGAATGTTCTTCTGCCATTCAGCAATCAGTTGCTTATTGCACAGCTCCGCGAGTTTTTTGAGCGTTTGATTCCAGATTTCGGAATTCTCGCGCCTTCAAACGGTCTTGCCCAAAAGCCCCCGTTCCAGCCTGCCGATGCCTTTCTTTTTGTCCGTCATGTGGCAAACCACGTAATTCACGAAGCGCGGCAAGATTGCTTTGATTCTTTCGGGGTGGTTTTGGTTTAGCGTGAAGATTTCGTTAAAAAGATTGAGGGTTGGAATCTGATCATGCGCGGCCCCGGCCTGCGCCTTTTCAGGCCGGATCTCGCCTTCCAGCCGCTTTTCTTCCAAAATAAGTTCTTTTTCCTCTTTGTCCAGCCATTCCAATACATTGCTCCAGTTATTCCCTCCCTTTGGTGGGGAGGAAATAACGGAAGCAACGCATTATACTGTAAAGTCAAGAGGAAAGTTTATTCTCACTCTTTCAGGAGTTTCTCCACTTCGAC
>JAMWDC010000204.1 GCA_023819025.1 Candidatus Omnitrophota bacterium
CAAAGGAGCAGGTTGTCGAAGAACGGCTTCGGTTCCTGAATGCCTTTGCCGAGATTGTTTGGGCCGTCGGGCCGAGGCGCCTCGGTATTTTCGGGATCACGTATTGGCCGAATTATACAATCGAGGAGAAACTGGACAAGATTAGAGATGTATTGGTAAAACATCAACGCTACCCTCGCCTATTTGAGATTCTTAATTCCCGGGATTTGAATGACAATGACAAATTGCAAAAGATTGAATCTGTCCTGGGCAAGTATAGAATACCGATGCTTCAGGCATCGTTGTCGCGTCTGGTATCCGCTCAGACGAAACTGCGCGCCATCCGGCAGGTTCTATCCAACCATGACCGGCAGGTTGCTCAAGTAAACGGCAATATCCCTCCCTATCAACTTATCTTGCGTGTCCTCTATCGTGATCTCGAAGGATTCCTAAATCCCTTAGGATTGACGACGGATCCAGCGAAAGCGAGTCCTGACATGTCACTGCTTGAACGTGAACTTGGTGCCGGCATGACGCAGATCCGCGAGGGCATCGAACGACAAAGCCAAAAAGGACAGACAGAAGAATTTCTGGAGCGGCAGTTTGATCCGTCGTTTAAAAGGGATATTTTAAGAAATCTTACGACGTATCTAACCGAAACGATGCCGATGAGCCGGCATACCCATCCACCGGGCAATATGAATTTCCGTTCCGAAGTCCGATCGCTGAGGGATTGGTCCGAAGGACTGAGTTACTGGTTGGGATACCAAGGGAGACTCGGCGCGGCCTTAAAAGAACTCAACGATGTACTTACGGAAGAATTTAATTGGGAGGATAACAAAAAGGAAGATGTGGGTATGGGACTCCTCCAAGTTGCCAGACGGAAGAGCGGCCTGCTGGCCGATCGTGATGCGGTTAAAAAAGCAAGACAGTGGTTTGATGATTTCGCGGTACGGCTTCGAAAGGAGGCATGGTTGAATACGGCAGTAAGGCTTCGCATGATCGAACAGGCAATCCGTGATGTGAAAAGTATGGGCCGGTATTCGATCCTCGAGGCTTTGTATCACCGTTGGTCTTGGATTCGGCCTTTCTTTAAATTCGTTGTTCCGCCTCTGGCCCGTCGGTTCGAAATCGCACCCGAGCTTTCCTGGTATGAAAGGTCTGCGGTGATCACGGCCTTGAGGATTTTATGGGAAAGACATATTTATTTCGCCAGGCGCAAACAGGAGATTCCGGACCAATATGGTTTGACCGACACGGAACGGAACGTTTATAACCGTCTTACCGGTTACGATGTCAATGTCGAAGAAGCGTACCGTGGCTGGCGCTGGATCTTGAAGCAGATTTTAAAAATCCTGTGGTTTTTTGACAGAAACGTTCGAATCCCTAAGAGGATCAAGGCTTACGAAATCCCGCCGACTTTTATGCCCATTCCTGCCGAGGCAGACACGCATACGAAATTTGGCGGAATGCCTGTGAGGCTGCCCATCGGCGATGATTTCCACCGTGCCGGCGATTTCCATGAGTTGGGTATTCCGGAGTTTTCTGATCGGCGTGTTGAAATTCAAGGAGTAAATCATCCGGTCGGCGGTTATGATGGGCGGTCAAATATTCTCGTGCCGGCCGCCCAAGCATCGATTCTCAATTACACCACCGCCAGCCGTGAAGCCTATTGGGGCCTCATCGACATGTCTAGGGATAGACAGCTATTTGACGAGGATTACGGTTTTTGGGATTCCACGGGATGGGATGAAGACGGGAGTTATTATACACGTTATTTCACTGCAGACAATAAGTCGGATTTGATTGATTATGCCAATGCTGTTACAAGCGGGAAAATTCAGGGGTATTTTATGGGACATCCGATTTTTAAAAATGCCCGGTCTATCCTTGATAAACTGAAAAACCAGTTGAGGGAGTTTGAAAATCTCCCAGAAAAGCTTCCTCTGAACCGGGAACCTTTGACAGATCAAGAAAAAGCCGAACTCGTGGAAATTGCTCGGCGAGAATGGGCATGGTGGGATGCGGTGACAACGATCCGGGATCAAGACGGAAATATTACGGGATTCACACTACCGCCCGACCATACTCAGGGTGGTGTTACCGTAAGAGCGGATTACGTTGGACTGTCGGCGCTTGGTTTTTACGCCATGGCCATCGTTGCGGCCAGAGAATTGGATTTCATCGATCGAAAGGAAGCCTCGGAGCGGCTCAAAGACCTTGTCGATAAACTGAACGAGATGAAGAAAAAGGATATCGGGGCTTTAGTGGACCGCCTTTTCGAAAACAAGAAGCACAAAGAAGCTCCAGAAACGATTGCCGCGTTGGCCTATGACCGGATTAAGGATTTGGTCGCGCGGTTCTTCATGACGCAGCCTGCGTATAGGAACGAAAGAGAGTTAGCTGTGGAAAGTGCCGAACGAATGATTCGTGCTTGGTCAGGGCTCGATCAGGGGATGTCCAAAAAGGATCTCTTACAAGCGTTCCAAGACGGTCAAACTGGCAAAGGCTATGTTCAGGCGTTACAGAACGAACTTCTCAACCTCCCTGATATTCCGGAATTACTTGTTCAATGGCATTATTGCGTCAGCTTGAAACCCTTAGAGACAAAGCAGTCCACGGTCGATTTAGGCTGGCTTCTTGCCGGGCTCATGGTTGCACAGCAATATCTTGAGGGACAACCGGCGCTTAAAATAGGCCAGGAGATACCTGCCGCGCGGGAGATTGAAAGATTTATTAAGGGTATCCCGCTCGAACACGTTTATGATGTGAATGCTCACCAGTTCTTTGTCAGCCGTGATTCGTTAACGGCGAAACAGAGCAAAGAGCATTACGAGCTCTTCGCGACTGAGAATCTGCCCACGGTTTTAATCGCGATAGGGAAAGGGGATCTTACAAAAGCCGAGGGCCTTAAGGAAAAAGATCGTGCAGAAGAACCGCGTCAAGCTTGGGATAAGCTTAAAAAGACATTGATTGAGATCCGCCTTATAAGTTCGGATAAAAGGAGTTCCAAGAAAGTTAAAACCCTAGCTTCCACGGGGGGAAGTGCCCTGGAACGCCGTTGGCCCTGGAAAGTGATTGCCCCTGAAAGTTTTCCGCATGGTTTGCAGCGTTTCGCTGAGTCTGAGGTTTATTTGAGCAAGAGCTATTTTCAGCGCCGTTCCGAAATCCGGCTTCCTGTATCTGCGTCCTTGCGCACCGAACCGGTGACGAAGAAAATGAACGTTCGTTCCGAGATGCGGACGAGTGAAGTCCTACCGGTCCGCGAACGGTTGATTCAATCGGGAAGCATCCTCACGAAATTCCTAGGCCGGGATGTCCCGATGCAGGACATGACTCCTGAGCAGATGTATACAATGCTCCGGGGCGTTGCAGCTGAATTTGAGGGGATACCTCGGCCGATCCGAATCCAATCGAAATGGGGTTTTTGGCGGGCCATTCTTTTTGGGATCCTTGTAATTTTTAATTGGGTCCCTTGGATTAAGGCGCAACGCCAAAGACTGATACCGAAGCCGGAATTTACCGAACGAGAAATTCTCGAAGCCCAGGCTGCGGTTCGAAGAGATCTGCCGCGGCTTTTGACCAATCCCGAGCCAGGCAGGATTTATACGGCCGCGGATCTGCGCCCGGGCGAAGATTATCAAACCGGCGATATGGATCAGCTGATCCCGTATCTTGAGGGCAAACCGGTGATCTTCGGCGGGGCAGGATTTATCGGATCGCATGTGGCCGAAGCACTCCATCAAGACCAAGGCGCGGTCGTGGTATTCCGCAGGGCGGTCGATGAGACGGGAAAGAATTTGATCCCGAATCTTGATCGAATCCGCGGAAGTGAAAAAATCTTTCTCCTCGAACTCGGCGATCTCGCCGATGAAACCAATTATCCGGCCTTGAAAAAGCTGGTGAAACATGCCGGCACCATATATCACATGGCTGCGCAGCCGAACGCCAATGTCATCAAGTTTGTCAAAGGCGCTGAACCCAGACAGATCGACCGCGATGCTACGATCGAGATGCTCGATAAGACGATCCATTATAACGTGAATTTGACCATGCGCATTGCCAAGCTTGCCAAACAGTTTCATAAAAAGATGGTCTATGGCTCAAGCGCGCATCTTTATACGCTCGTGCCGCTTCTAGCCGATAAGGACCGGCTTATCCGTGGGTTAAGCCGGACACAGGACGAGGGCGATCGGGGGAAAACGGTTGCTCAGCTTGTTGCTGAGAAAAAGCTTTATCCGCTTGATGTCGAAGTCGTATTTCCCAAATACTTTTCAAAGCGGGCACAGAGATTCATCCGGACGGTCCGATTCATGGTGAATGAGTATGAATCCAGCTTGGCGCGGGGCGAATCGGTTCCGTCTTTCGAGTCATGGATGGATCGTTTGCGCAAAAGGCTCAGGATCCGAAAGGATCTTTCAGCGCTAACCCAGGATCTTGCTTACGGATTTTACGCGCTTTCCAAGATTATTCC